>DATFOL010000064.1:0-7906 GCA_035265545.1 Gemmatimonadaceae bacterium
CGACGAGCGCGCCGTCACCTTCGACTTCGACTTCGAGCTGCGCGACGATCGCGCCGAGCGGGACGAGCTGGCCGAGCTGCGACCGCGACGGCTGCGCGCCGAGCGCGAACGGGCGGCGTGCTCCGGACGATTCCAGCCCACGGCACGGTCGGCGCGGAAGGACGCCGGCATGCTGAGCAGCCCGCTGTGCGAATCGGTCACGGCGAGGGCCGCGGCATCGGCGAGATCGGCACGGACGTCGCTGATCACCTTCGCCGGCCGGCGTGCGCGGGCCGCGTGGACGCGGTTCGTGAGCAGCACGACGAACATCTCGCGCTCCGGATCGATCCAGAGCGACGTGCCCGTGAAGCCGGTGTGGCCATACGCCGAGGAGCTCAGGTACGTGCCGCAGCTGCCCTTGCCGCCGCAGGTGTCCCAACCGAGCGCGCGCGTACCCGCGGCGCGACGGGTGAAGAGCCGCACCGTGGAGTCGGCGATGATGCGCGTGCCGTTGTAGTTGCCGCCATTGAGCAGCATCTGCGCGAAGATCGAGAGATCGCTCGCGGTGCTGAACAGCCCCGCGTGACCCGCGACTCCGCCGAGTGCGTAGGCGTTCTCGTCGTGCACCTCGCCACGCAGCGGGTAGCCGCGGGGCGGATTGAGCTCCGTCGGAGCGATGCGGCCGCGCAGCGAGCCGTCCGGGCGGAACCGCGTGTCCGACATGCCGAGCGGGGCGAACACCCGCGTGTCGAGGAAGCGGTCGAGCTTCTCGCCCGACACCGCCTCGACGATGAAGCCGAGCATGTCGGCGCCAAGATCGGAGTATTCGACGTACTGGCCCGGCGGCGCGAACAGCGGCGTCGAGATCACCGCCGCGCGTGCCTCTTCAGGCGTCGAAGCGAGACGCCACAGGTCGCGGCCCGCGGGGAGTCCCGAGCGATGCTCGAGGAGCATCCGGATGGTGACCGCGTCCTTCGCGCCACCGCCGAACTCGGGGATGTACTGCACGACCCGGTCGTCGAGGCGCAGCTTCCCCTCGTCGAACAGGATCATCACGGCGGTCGTCGTGCCGACCACCTTCGTGAGCGAGGCGAGATCGTAGATCGTGCGCTCGGGAACGACTGAGCCCTCGTCGTAGCCCCACGCCATGCGACCGAATCCCTTCTCCCAGACCGTGGCGCCCTTGCGCCCGACGACCACCGCGGCGCCCGGATATCCCCCCGCCTTGATCCCCCGCTCCACGACGCGATCGATGTTCGCCAGGCGCGCGGCGGACATCCCCACGGCGCTCGGCGCCTTGGCCGGCAGACCATCGCCCTCGGTCGATGGCACCGACGGAGTCAGCGGATGGAAGAGAGTAGCGGCGGCGAACAGCAGGCTCAGCAACGCAGTGTTCCCTGGAGACGATGTGATCGTCCACGCGACATCTGCCTGCAGAGGCAGAATGCGTGCTCGACTGTGCGTGCTTCAGTACCGGGCGAGGCGGGTGCCACAGAGCCCGGCGTAGTGCATACCATGTGACCTGGCTCACAGTTCCACGGTCACGGCGGGCCTTGGTAGTATTGCGACTTCTAGATCGACGAGCAAGAGGTTGTCGCGTCACAGGATACGCTGTGTCCGCCACATCATCGTGAAGGCCATTTGTTTACGGCTCCCGAGCTCGTCTGAGGGCTCTCGGAGCGCGAGCTCACATTGGAAGAGCTCGCAATGTGAACGTGCCACGGCTCAGCCCGAAGCCAACCGCGGGCGGCTGTCGTAGGGGCGAGCGCGCCACGAGTGTGCGGCGGCCGCGCCACCCCCACGCACCCCTTTCCACCGATCGTTCGCGTGGCAACCATTCCGCGAGCGACCGTGACCAATCTTTCGGACGTCATGGAGACCGAACAGTTCACGGTACAGCGAGCCCTCTCGGGCGATCAGGCGGCGATGCGGGCCCTCTGGACCCGGCATGCGCCGCACATCGACGTGGTCGTTCGGAGGCTGGTCGGGACCGACGCCGATCTGGCGGCGGACATCGCGCAGGAAGTCTGGATCCAGATCTTCCGCGCGCTTCCAAGCTTTCGGGGTGACGCGCAGTTCGGGACCTGGGCGCATCGGATCGCGGTGAATCGGACGCTGAATGCGCTGCGGCGAACCAAGCGCATGGCGTCGGTGGAGGTGGACGTGGAAGACGACACGGCATCGGTCGAGCCGGACGCTGAGCGGGCGCTGCTCGCCGCCTCCATCGAGGAGGCCGCGGCGAAACTGTCTCCCGGCGCGCGGACGGTCTTCCTGCTCCACGACGTCGAAGGCTACACCCACGAAGAGATCGCCGCGGAGCTCGGGATCACCTCGGGCGGCTCGAAATCGCAGCTGTTCAAGGCGCGCGCGAAGCTGCGCATCCTGCTTGCCCACATGGTCGATGGATCAACGGACACCAAGCTTCAGAACACGAGCACTCATGTCGCACCTGTCTACTGAACGCCTCGCCGCGCTGGGGGACGAGGAGCCGACGCCGGCCGAGGTCCAGCATCTCGCGTCGTGCGCGGCCTGTGCACGCGAGCGCAACGCGTATCGCACGCTCGTCGCAATGGCGCGAGCCGAACGGGACGCGATCGGCATTCCGCTGACGCGCTGGGAATCGATCGCCGGCGCGCTGGCCGTGGAGCCGATCGCGGGGACGTCGGCATCGGCGGCGCCCATGCGTGGCCCCGCGCTCGTGCCAGCCGCGCGGGGCCGCACCATCCGGTTCGCACGAATGCCCCTGCGCGCCGCGGCAGCCGTGTTGCTCGCGGCCGGCGGCGTGTTTGCCGGCCGCGTCAGCGCTGGAGCCCCGGCGTGGCCGCTCGGCGTCGGACGCGCCACGGCCGCGCGCGGCGCCGACGTCAGGGCAGTGGCGAACGTGCCGGACTCCGTCGCGTTCACCTCGGTGGAAGAGGCGCGCGCCACCCAGCTGCGCTCCGAGACGCTCTATCAGCAGGCCGCCGCGTTCCTCGCCGAGCACGACACGTCCGCCGCGAGCGACGGCAATCCTGAAGTGGTGAAGTCCCGCCTCGCCGCACTCGATCAGATGATCTCCACCACCCGCGCGGCGATGGGCGAGGCGCCGCACGATCCCGTGATCAACGGCTACTACCTGACGACCGTCAACCAGCGCGAGGCGACGTTGCGGCAGCTCAACACGGTGCTGCCGGCCAGCCTCCGCTCGAACAGCTTCTGAGTCGGCCCTCCAGCGCGTCATGATGAATCAGTCGATGTCCCGCTCTTCAGCTTCTCTCGTCGCCATCGTCGGTCTCGCGCTCGCCGCGAGTGCCGCGCCCGCCGCGGCACAGCGCACCCAGACGATCGTGCGCACGCGTTCAGCACCGGGCGACTCGCTGGATTCGAAGCTTCGCCGGATGGAGCGCTCGATCGACTCGCTCGTGCGACGGTTCGACGAGGAGCCCAGCGGCGAGCGCCGGCTGAAGCTTCGACAGCAGATCGACGAGCGATTCGCCGAGTTCATGGCGGTGCGGATGTCCGCGCGGGACGTGCGGCCCAAGGATGGAAACACCTTCATCTGGCGGATCCCGGAGCCCGCGACGTGGCCGCGTGTCGGGACGGATGGGGGAATGCTGTTCCCGCGCCTTGCCCAGACGGCGATGGCGACCGGGTGGATCGGCATCGTCGTGAGCGGAGCGCCCACCGAGATCCGGGTGGAGAACAACGAGATGTTCATGCGCTATCTCTCCTATCCCGAGATCGCCTCGGTGGACCCGAGCTCGCCGGCGCAGCGGGCGGGCGTGGCGCCCGGAGACACGCTGATGGCCTACAACGGCCACGACGTCTGGCGTGAGGAGATCTCACTGACCCGGCTGCTCCGCCCGAAAGCGACGGTGATGGTGCGCGTCCGGCGCGAGGGTCGCGTGAAGGAGATGCCCGTGGAGGTGGCGGAGGCGCCGGCGCGGATCAAGCTCCGGCGCAGCCAGGAAATGCGCGACGCCGACGCTCCGTGGGTGGCACAGAGGCCCGACGTGATGTTCCCGCGCATACCACCCCGTGTGCCCGCACCCCCCACGACGCGCGCGTCCGCTCCACCGCCCAGCCGGTCTTTCGGCAGTACCCCAGTGGTGGCGCCAATGCCTCCGGTGGCTCCGGTGTTCGGCGTTGCGCCGAGCGGCGTGGCGGGCGCGCAGGTCGTGACGGTGTCCGAGGCGATGAAGCGCAGCCTCGATCTTCCTCCGGGAGTGCTGGTCACCGCGGTGCCTGTCGGCTCGCCCGCCGACGAGTCCGGGCTCGAGGAGGGCGACGTCATCCTCCGGGTGGGATCTCAGCCGGTGAGGACGGTGGTCGACATGCGCGAGATGGTGGCGCGTGCCGCTGAGGAGGGAGCCCGCTCCGTCACGCTCGAGCTTCGACGCGGAAAGGAGCGCCGCACGCTCACGCTGCGTTGGTAGCGCGCCGCGCCCGCTGACGGTCGCACGCGATCGCGTGCGGCCTGCGTCGTCAGTCGACCACGTGCTCGAGCTTCTCCAGCTTCCGCTCGGCGGGCACGAGAGTCTTGTGGATCGCGAGCGCGGCGATGGCGCCATCCGAGGCGGCCGCGATCGCGAGCTGCGGACCGGGCACGATGTCACCGGCCGCGAAGCAGTTGCGCACCGACGTGTGATACGCGTCGTCGACGATGATGTGGCCTCCCGAATCGCGCTCGCAGCCGAGCTGTGCGCCAAGATCATCTGCCGGATACTGTCCGATGGCGAAGAAGATCTTGTCGGTGTCGAGCGCGAGCCCGCTCTCGAAGGTGAGCGACTGCACGCGGGAGCCGCTGTGATCGACGCAGCTGATCGGATACTCGATCACGGGGATGTTGAGCGCGTCGAGCTTCTCGCAGTACTCGTCGCGATCGAAGTTGGCCGGCTCACCATTGGTGCAGATGACGATGTCGCTGGTCCACGTCGTGAGATTGAGCGCCATGCCCACTGCTTTACGTCCCGACCCGATCACGGCGACCTTGAGGTCGCGACACTCGTAGCCGTCGCAGTCGGGACAGACGTGCGCGGTGCTGCCGTACACGCGATCGAGCCCCGGCACATCCGGCCACACGTCCTTGAGCCCGATGGCGAGCAGCAGCCGGCGAGCATGTAGCGTCGCGCCGTCGGGGAGCACCAGCTCGAAGTGGTCGTCGTCGTACCGCGTCACTCGGTCGCACACGGCATCGACGAGCTCGACACCGTTCTTCCGCGCCTCGTCGCGGCCAAGGCCGCGGAGCTGCGCCGGACGGATGTCGGGGTGGCCGAGAAATCCGTTCACGCCACGCGTCTCCCAGTTGCGCGGGTCGCCCGAGTCGACGACCACGACGGAGTGGAGATAGCGCGCGAGCCAGATGCTCGCGGTGAGCCCCGCCGGACCACCACCGACGATCGCAACATCGTAGCGCTCGACGGCACCGACGACCTGGCCGCTCGCCGAATCGCGCGTTCTCGTCACTCCCAACGTCGCCTCCCTGTCGCCGTGCGCGTGAGACGTCGCGGGTGGCAAGAAGGGTTCCCCACGTCTCCGGTGCTCGGCGCCGCTCAGCGCAGAGAGCCGGGAGGGATCAGATACAGGAGCCGGAGGGTGGCGCGGTCGCTGGGCGAGATCGTGGTCGAAGCGGATTCGCGATACATCACGCTCGCCGCGTCGCTCGAGTGATTCAGCCCGAGCGCATGCCCGATCTCGTGGCGGAGGATGCCGCCGATCATTGCGGGCGGGATGAGCCGGCCGGTGCTGTCGTGGTTCGCGATGTCGATCCGTGCGGCCGCGATCCAGAACTCACTGGTGTGGATGCGCTCGGTCACACCGATGCGCTGCCCTTCTTCAGGAGCGAAGCGCTCCTTCCACCGGACCAGGATGTCCGCCGAGGATGAGTCGTAGATGAAGTTGAACCGAGGGGGAAAACCGGCGTCGCTCCAGTCGCGCAGGGCGCTGCGCGCCAGCTCGACGTACGCGGCGTCCCAGCCGGCCGCGGAGGACGTTGGCTCGACGTAGACATTGACCGCGTTCACTCCCCGCTCCGGCCAGCGATAGAGCGCGCTGTCCTGGGCGAGGATCACCTCATCGATGAAGGTGCCGGACTTGAGGTTGTCGACGCGGCGACGCAGCTGCTCGGGGGGCGTGGATTGCCGCCGTTCGCGCGACGTGGCGTGCTGCCGCACCTCGCCCGGCAGCTCGCCACGCGGCGGCTCGACCGTGTCCGTCCTCTGGCTGTCACCGCGTGCATCGGTCCGAAAAGCCCGTCCTCCGATCTTCGTGGCGACGAAGCCGACCATCGCCAGCACGATGGCGAGCGGGATCAGCTCGGCGCGGAGGCGAACTAGCGGACGCCCCCCGGCGGGAGCGTGTACAGCAGACGCACCGTGGCGCGATCGGCCGCCGACAGCGAGCGAACGCGCACGCGTGGCGCCATGATGCTCGTCTGGTCATCGGTGTGATCGAGGCCCAGCAGGTGACCGGTCTCGTGAAGGGCCATCGCCTTCATGGAGTCCTCGTCGAGCACGCGACCGCTTCGATGATGGACCGCGAGGACGATGTCGGCGTCGATGATCCACCAATCGTCGTCGCGCGCCCACTTGGTGCGACCGCTGATCGGCTCCTCGAAGTGATCGACGAAGGTGACGTGCACGTCCGCGTCGATCGAGTCCGCGGTGAAGGCGAAGCGCACCGGCAGCCTGAGCTCGTCCCAGTCGAGGAAAGCGTCGCGTACCTGCATCGCCAACTCGGGGCGCCACTCGTTGATGTCGCTCTCCGGCTGGATCCAGACCTTGAGGGGGATGCCGTTCAGGTCACGCCAGCGGGCGAGGGCGCTGTCGCGTTCAGCGAGCATCTCGCCGATGTACGTCCCGCCGCCACGCTCGGTGAGCTCCCTGCGTACGGCGGCCTTCGACCGCGCCGCCTCCACCGCCGTTGGGGTCAGCTCCTTGGCGACGACGCCGCCACTGGCGAGGTCTGTCCGCGTCGGGATCGGGCGCACGACCGAGGAGGCGGGGAGCACGGCCAGTAAAACGGCCGCAGACCCCGTGGTGAGGCGAAGAAGGCGCGGAAAGCGAAATGGCATCGTGGACGACGTCGAGGGAGGGAACTGCGATCGAGTCGGGTGGTGCAGGCAGCTGGCTCGGGACCGAACCGCGGGTCTCGCGGGGGCCTGGCCGGCGCCGAGACGGCGGGCGAACGAGGCAGGTGGGAGTGGAGCAGTCGAACCAGCCCGCTACACGTCCCGTCCGCTAGGTAGACGAGCGGGGAAGTGGAAGGGCACCATAGTCGTACACACGATATAACCCGATGACCATCGAATGTGCCCTACGTCACAACCCCGCAGCCATGTCGGCGCACAGCCGCGGCGGCATATGTCACGATGAGCGTGTAGAATATGCACTGAAAACGGGCAAAATGGCCCATCTGTCGCCTCAAGCACCAACAACGTACTAAGAAATGTGCATGATCTGCAATAAATCGTTGACAGCAGTGCTTCCATACCCCATCCTGTGATGGCGGCGTTCGGCGCTCCGCGAGGGGATGGGGGCTCGAGTTGGAGCGCTCGAGTCCGCCTCGAACCGGTGATCGACGAGACGTCGACCGCCTTCATGAGGGAGTCCACGACGATGCGGGTCCGCGTTGGGTGCGAGTTCCAGTTCGAGAGCCAGTATCCCGTGACCACGGTCATGCTCGTCGGCACTCGCAACGACGGGGCGCACCGGACCATCTATGAGTCCCGATGGGTCGAGCCGGTCATCCCCATCCGCGACTTCCGCGACGCGTTCGCCAACAGCTGCTGGCGCATCGAGTTCCCCGAGGGGCAGACCACGGTCCGCTATGACGCCGTCGTCGACGTGGACGACGAGCCGGATCCCGCGCACCCTGACGCGCTCCTCCTCCCCCCATCCGAGCTGCCCGACGAGGTACTCGGCTTCACCCTGCCGAGTCGGTACGTCGA
>DATFOL010000065.1:0-2919 GCA_035265545.1 Gemmatimonadaceae bacterium
GATGGCCGAATCCGGCGACCACGCCGAGCGATACGCGAGCTCGTACTGCCCGCTCACCCACGCGCCCTCCAGATAGTAGGCCGCGTGAGTGAAGAAGTAGATCAGGTCGAGCGCGGGCACCCCATCCGGCTCGCCCGACTCCCAGTCCAGCACCACGAGGCCGGACGCACCCTCGAACACGTTCCAGGGAGAGAAGTCGCGCTGCTCGGCGACCGCTGGAAGCTCGACGAGTGCGGAGAGCACGGCGCGCGTGCGCTCCAACTGGGCGGCAGTCACCACGCCACCGAACTCGGAAGCGAAACGGTCGAGCGCAGGGCTGACGATGCGCTCGTGCACTCTTTGGCCCGGCGCGCCGATCGCTGGCTCGGCGAGGGCACCGAGCCATGCAGTGACCCGTTCGGCGATGGCAGGATATCGACTGGCGTCCAGCCGCGCGAGCAAGGGAGTACCCGTCAACGCGCTCTCGCCTATCACCGGATTATCGAGTGCTCGAGCGCGGAACAGCACGCGCGGCGCACCCGAGAGCGCCCCCCCGTGTCGTCCGTGCACCGCGTCGAGGACGTCGGCTTCGCGCTCGAGACCGTTGGCTGCCTGGCTCGTCCTCGCCGTCTTGATCGCCGCCAGCGGCTCACCGCTCCGGGAGAAGGGCAGGGCGATCACCTTGCCGACCGACCGTTCACCAGGGGTGAGCAACAGCATGCTCGCCAGGTCGTCCATGCTCGGCTCCGAGTCGTGCAACCGTGCAAGACGGACGAGATGCGGCTCGGTCGAAGCGCTCGCTCCGAACGCGATGATGCCGAGCCGCCCATGCACGCCGAGGCGCGCGAGCGCGGCACCAAACGCGGCGCTCGCCTGATCGCGACGAACCCGTGTCGCGCCGATCGCGTTGCGCCACCACCATCGTGCGGCGGGACCATCGGTGGGTATCCAGGCGCGACACCGCTCGAGCGAAGGCCACGGACGATACGCCCGAGGCGCGTGGAATCCGGCGCGCTGGACCGCACGCATGGCACGCGAGGCCGCGCCGAACATGCCACGCGACCACTCGGTGTAGGCGACACCAGCCGGAGCGAGCGCCGCCGCCATCGAGCGGAGCGCGGCGTCGTCGGGATCCTCGGCTACCACGAGATCGTACGCGACGGCAGGCCGTGGCGAATCGTCGACCTGCTCCGAAATCACTCCACAGGCCTCGCGCAGTGCCTCGCCACCGAGGCAAAGGGCGCGCGCAGGCGCGAGATCCGGAAGGAGGTAGCGCCAGTCGGCGCGACGGAGGATCCGGTTGCGCTCGCGCTCGGGGAGCGCAGCGGCGGTTCGCAACGACGCGTTCATTCGCCGAGCAACTCTTCGTAGACTCCCGACACGGCGCGCACCATCGATTCCGCCGAGTACTCCCGTTGTACGAGTACCCTCGCGGCGCTGGCGAGTCGAGTCGCACGGTCACGGTCCGAGAGAGCTTGGGCGACCGCCGTGGCGAGCGCGGCACCATCGGCTGGAGGAACGAGGGTGCCCGTCTCGCCATCGCGCACGATCTCACTGGTGCCTCCGATCGCCGTCGCGACCACCGGGACTCCCGCGGCCATCGCCTCGAGCACCGCCAGCGGCAGCCCTTCATACAGCGATGGAAGCACGAACAGGTCGGCGGCGGCGAGCAAGGCCGGTACATCTCGTCGGTGACCGAGGAAGCGCACGCGATCGGTGATACCGAGCGAGGAGGCATGCGCCTCGAGCGATGTGCGATCCGGTCCGTCGCCCGCGATCGCGAAGATGGCATTCGGCACACTCGCCGCCGCATCGAGCAGATGGGTGATCCCCTTCTGCGCGTCGAGTCGCGCGACCGTGAGTACCAGCGGTCTCGTCTCATCCTTCGTGAGCTCGGCGCGGAGGCGTGGGTCGGGTCGCACGTCGACTGACGTCGCCGCAGCGTTTGGCACGATGGTCACCTTCGAAGCGGGGACGGCGAATCGGCTGCGGAGCCGCTCGGCGACGAATCCGGACACGGCGATGTGACGATGGAGGCACCGGGTGAGCAGCCCATGCTGCAGATCGATTCCGAGCAAGGGCGGCATCTCGACGAACAGCTGCGCGGTCGCAACGCGGGCACGCACGCGCGCGAGCGCTGCGGCGACGATGCCGTAGCGACACGAGAGCGACCAGATCTGATGCGCGTGGAAGATCGCCGCACGCTCGCGGCGCAGTGCGCGCACGAGCGGCGCGATGCCCGCGATCCCGCGTGATGGCGTATTCGCGTGGGAGACCGCGTGCGCGGGCACGCCCAGCGCCACGGCCTCATCCCGGAGCTGCATCGCGCCCGGCACCGACGCGTGGAAGAGGATGGGGCGCCACCGCGAGCGGTCCAGCCCACCGATGAGCTGGAGCAGGGCGCGCTCCGTCCCGCCGAACGCCTCGCTGTCCGAGAAGTGCACGACGGTGCGGGGGGCGGCGCGGACGCTCACGCGGAGCCGTCGGGTGTGATGTCTCGCTCGGCTTCGCGCACGCCGCACCAGTAGAGGTAGTCCAGCACCGGTGCGTAGAGGCGCAACGCGAGCCCGCGCCGCCGCTCGCCGAGTGCGGTCATGCCGCGCACGATCCAGCCGCGTGTCGCCGGTGCCACCCGTGTCGCCGCGAGCAGCACCCCGACGATGACTCGACGCACCAGCGGCACCCGCTCGGTGTTGCCGAGCCTCAACTGCTGCCGCGCTGCGGGATGCTTCCACGCCAGCATCAGCGCCGTTCGTCCCTTCGATACGGTATCCGCGGCGAGACCGGAGAAATCCTTGTCGTACGACTGGAACGCGACCGCCGCCGACGCGAACACGAGCCGCACCCCCGCCGCGGACAGACGCAACGACAGCTCGAGGTCCTCGTTGCCGTAGTGCGTGAAGCCCTCGTCGAAGCCGTTCACCCTCGCGAGCACGTCGC
>DATFOL010000066.1:0-15825 GCA_035265545.1 Gemmatimonadaceae bacterium
CTCCGTCGGGTCGGCTGGCCTCGAAGTCGCTCGATTGGTCATCTCCTGAAGACCCTGCTCGGCCTGGCTCTGACAGGTAGTGCCGCGCTGAGTAGCGGCGCCGTACGCCGAGGCATCCGGGCGCCACTGTGCGAAGCACGAGTAGAGGGTTCGTACGCGGCCGGCCGCAGCGGGATCGACGCGTCCGAGATAGGCGAGCACCTCGTCCGCTGATTCGTACAGGCTGTACACGTCGAGCCCGTAGAACCCGGCGCGCTCCGACGCGGGCCGTGCGTCGTTGTGGGTGCGCATCCACCGCACCAGGTCGCGCACCTCCTCATTTCGCCACATCCACTGGGGGAACTGCGTGAACGACGACAGCGCCTGCTCCGCCGACGCGTCCTGGCCCAGCCCGCGCACGTACTGGTTCACCCGGTAGGCGTCGGGCCAGTCCCCTTCGATGGTCACGGCGGAGAAACCCTTCTCGGCGATGAGCCGCTGGGTGATGCGGGCGCGCTCCTGGTAGAACTCGTGGGTGCCATGGGTCGCCTCGCCCAGCATGACGACGCGTGCGTCTCCAACGAGCTGGATCAGCGGATCGTAGTCGGTGGCCGCTCCGGTGATCGGGACCGCAGCCTTCTGGACGAGCGCGACAACCGACGGGTCGGGAGCGCCACCCTCGCCGAATGGGTCGCCCGGGGAGCGACCACAGCTGATGATGGCGAGCGCGAGGGAAGCGACGATGCCGAGGGTGAGGTTACGCGGATTGGCCCGCACGAAAGACGGGGTCCCCGCTGCATGCGTGGCTCGCACGCTCGAGTGTGGTCGATTCATCAAGACGCTACCGCCAAGGGAAGCATCCACTGGGTTCAATAACCGTGCGTTTACATCCAACCCAGCTTCGCGGCGTCTTCCGATAGGGCCGCTGGAGTCAGCGGAAATGTGAAGGGCCCGCGGAGCTAACGCTCCGCGGGCCCTTCCTTCTAAACGATCGGTTAGGCTGCTTACTCGATGATGACCTCGCCGTCTTCGCAGTGACCCGGGCCAATGAGGCCGTTGTTGTAGTCGTCCAGGGTCGTGGCGAGGCCGGTGATGTTACCCGTGCCGTTCGTGAAGTAGGTCAGCGCGGTCGCCATTGCGGCATCCACGGCAGCCGTCGTGCTGGCTCCGCCCTGGATGTTCAGGTAGGCGGCGATGTACTGGTGCGCCAGCTGGATGTACGCGTCACCCTTCTTCGGAGGCGTCTGAAGGATCTGGAGCCAGGTCTTGCCCGAGTTGAAGAACGGGTCATCGGCGAGACCGGCCCACTCCTCAGCGTGGTTCTTCCAGTAGCCCTGCGTGAGCGTGCAACCCTCGTCGGTCGACACGTTGACGAACGTCACCTTCTCGCTGTGGAAGGCATTGACGTAGGTCGTGACCTTGCTGCCCGCGACGTCCTTTACCGCGGCCTGAGCGCCCGGACCCGTGATGGTGATGTCAGAAAGCGCCGTACCGGTGTGCGCAGCTTCCGTGACGACGATGCTGGCCGGCGCATCGGTTCCACCGTCGTCGGACACCGTGCGGGTGAAGACCGTGGTGCAGGCAGTTCCGCCATCGGCGGCAACGACGAGGTCGAATGCGTCGTCGAGCACATCGTTGGTATTCGCATTCCCACCGGCAACTGCCGTGAAGCTGTAGGTACCTGCCGGACCGGTCTTGCAGACCTCCAGCGTCTGGGGGGCCACGGTGACATCGAACGCCGGGCCGGTCGGCGAGAACGACGAATCACTTCCGGTGGTGGAGCACGCAACCGCGAAGAGTGCGGCAGCGCCGAACGAGATACACGAATTGAGCTTCAGATTCTTCATAACAGGAGGGTCCTCGAGTAAGGGGGTAGGGTCGCACCCCCGGCCTTAGCAAGCTGGATACCGAGTCTTCGAAGACTCTGGAGTGCCTCTGGAGGCGCTCAACTTCCCACGATCTGTTTACGAACCTTGATCTGCGTTGCAGCGAATGTGCAACGTTGCTGCACGGACGCTGCACCCCGCGACGCGGAGCGGCGCTCAACGTCGATCGTTCGCGCGCGCCAACGCGATGATGTCGCGAGCCCGCGCCACATCGATCGATTCGGCAACGGTGATGGGAATCGTGCCCTCGCGCGCCACTGCGAGGTGGAATCGGCGCACGAGCTCACGCAGACCTGGATAGGCCGACTCCCCGCGCACCGCCCGTCGAAGGAGATTTCCTGTCGCCACACCGAGCGTCAGCGCCGAGCCGGCGAGCGGTCGCAGCACCTTGTCACGTCGCGATGGGCTACCTCGCTCCACGGTCGCGAAGCCGTGAAACAGGTTGGCGCGCACGCTTCCCAAATCGGCGCGGAGCACGAGCGAATTCTCGGTGGGCCTTGCCCGCATGGAGACAGAGAGCAAAACAGATGTTTCGCCGAATTCACCGATCGCTCTGAGCTCGCCAGCCGGTCCGTCGCTCACGTGCCACGTCGCCGATGCGAACGGTGCGCCGAGCAGCCGACGACCAAGCGCGAGGCCGTGCGGCAGGATATCGAGCGCCACCTGCTCCCGCTGAGCGTCGGTGCCGCCGTCGGCACCGGCCGAACAGGCGACCACGTCGAGCTGACGTACCTGGCCGAGGCTTGGAAGCTCTCGCTGGAGTCGGAGGATGCCCGCTTGATAGATAAACTGATGAATAGGACAGAGCAGCACGCCGCGCGCAGTCGCGGCTGCGTGCAGCCGTTCGACCGCTCCCGCGTCGCCGGCCAGGGGCTTCTCGACGAGCAGGTGGGCACCGGCATCGATCGCTTCGCGCGCAATCGGTTCGTGGGTTGAGAGCGGGGTGCAGACGTGCAGCACCTCCACAGCATGCGCGCGAAGCGCATGACCGACCGCGGTCTCGGGAGCAGGCCGCCCCGGAATCCGCGAGGCCAGGGCGGTCGCACGCTCGAGATCCTGGTCGATGATGGCCACCACCCGACCTCCGATTCGCTGGATGGCGTGCGCATGCCAGCGCCCCATCAACCCCGCGCCGACGATGGCGGCGCGGAGAGATGTCGAAGTCGGGCTCACCTCAGACGGGTGCTTCGCGAAGGGCGCCCATGTGCATACCGGACAGGCTTCGGAGCTCGTCGCCGTCCAGCTCGATCCGGCGGCCGGTCGATGCGGAGTGATAGGCGGCCGCGATCACCTGGAGCACGTCGCGACCATCTTCACCGGTGGCTGGTGGCAATGTCCCCCGCGCGAAGGCCTCGAGGGTGCGCTCGAAGACATTGCGCGTGGCGATCATGCCTGGCTCCTTCGGGTTGCGTCCGAGCGGCTTGCGCTGATTTCCCGTCTCCTCCCACGCCATGCCAGAGACGCCGTAGTCTACCCGCAGGTGCGGCCTGGTGCTTCGATGGAGCCCGGCGGTGATTCGCGCCCGCCCGCCGAACGACGCGCGCAGCGAGGCGTCCAGCGTCTCGGCACGCACCTCGAAGTACTGCGTCTCGCCCTTGCACAACCGGTTCTGGATGATCTGCGCCAGACGCCCTCGGCTGAACTCCAGCGTGCAGAGCGCCACGGCGTCGCTCTCGCTCTCGCGCACGCCGCAGGTGGAGACCGAGGCCGTGACGGAGACCGGCCGCTCGCCGAAGAGCGCCATCAGGAAGTCGACGAGATGCACTCCGGCCTCGTAGAGCGTGCGGCGGAGCATCTGTCCGCGCCAGCCGGGCTCCGCCCAAGGCGGGAGATCCATGAGCTGCCACACCTGCGCGAAGACGACGCTTCGGCCGTCGCGCGAGGCCGCGTCACGCAGGGCGCGGAAGATCGGCATCTCTCGGAACTCGTGGTTGAGCGCCACACGGCGCCCGGCGGCGGCTGCCGCCTCGATCACCTGGTTCGCTTCATCGATGCTCGATGTGAAAGGCTTCTCGCAGATGACGTGCGCTCCCGCGGCGAAGCTACGGAGACAGTAGTCGAAGTGGCTGTCGGGCGGCGTGCCGATCACGACGACATTGGGCTTCGCTTCGCCAAGCATCTCGTCGAAGTCGGCAAACACGGGGACTTTCCACGCGGTGGCGGCGCGCTCGCGGCGGCTCGCATCGGGGTCCACCGCGCCGACGACCGTGACCGAAGGCATGCCCGCCAACGCGGGGAGATGCAGCGTATGGCCCGCGTTGCCCAGGCCGATGACGGCGACGCGGAAATGAGAGGTGTCGGGCGCGTACACCAGCGGCGACGCACCGTTGCGCGACTCGAGCATCGGGGTCATGCGCCCGCCTCGAGTCGGCGGTGGAGCGTGGGAGCGAAGTCGTCAGCGATCATTGCGCAGTCAAGCATGAAGGGAGCGAAGTAGCGTCGTCTGGCGCGAGGCTCGGTCGTCGAAGGAGACGCGAGAGCGGCGGATGGTGCAACACAACCTAGCGGAGTGGCGTCGGCGGCCCGGATGCGGTCGGCTCGGCTGGCCGGCCGGCATTCGCCTCGAGCAACGGAGCAGCCCACGAGACGAGCCGTCCGAGTCCGGGGGCGCGCCGGGCGAGATCGTAGGCGGGTGCCGCGACGGCGAGGCGGCCCAGTCGGGCGCGGTCGGACGCGAGCAGCGCGGCGGCGCCGAGATGGACGTCCCGCAAGCCGGAGGCGCGCAGCGAGCGCCGAAGCTCGCGGGGTGAGAGCGGACGGTGGTGCTCGTAGCGCTGACCCGAGCGCCAATGAACGTAGGCATCGGCGAGTCGGCGAGGCACGAACCCAACCCCCCAGACCCCTACGTGAGGCTCCGGCAGAACGGAGAACCGGTTGACGGTACGCAGGTGCAGCCGTCCTCCGGGCCGAAGGACCCGAGCGGCCTCCGCGACGAGCGCATCGGCGTCGAGGCAATGCTCGAGCGTGCCGAGCGAGACGACGCGACCGAACGATCGTTGGGGAAAGGGCAGGTGCTCGCCGTTGCAGCAGACGAGCGGCGCCGAGACTCCCGCACGCTGGAGCCGACGGCGCGCGACGACCAGCCAGCGAAACGCGATGTCGACCCCTACCATGCGCTTGCCACGCCGATGCCCAGCGAGCACCAGGTCGGCCGTACCGCATCCGACGTCCAGCCACCAGCCGTCCGACTCACCATCGGCACTCACCTGGTCGAGCCACTCGGCGGCGCGGGGCTCCGCCGAAAGGACGAACAGCGTGAAGCGTTCCGCCTGCTCGTTCGGTGTGCCGGGCGTGCGCGCCCAGTACGCACGCACGGTCGTCTCGAAGTCCGCGTCGACCGTGTCGTACTCCAATCCCATTCCCTTGTCGCGATCGGCTTCGATGCCGATCCACGGATCGGGACGCAGCCGAAAATCGGGGATGCCGATGACGACGGGGAAGCGTCGCGCGCATGCGGTGCAGCGGTAGTGCTCGTCCGCGCCACGGTCGTGATCGAGCGCGGCTTGGCAGGCCGGGCAGACGAACGGCGGATGAGCGTCGCCGCTCACCGCTTGGCGGCGCTCGGCTGCGGCTGTGGCTGTCGCTTGCTCGGGTTCCGCGGGACGGGCGGCCACGACGCGAGATTGAGCTCCGAGAACGCTTCGACGGATGGGTCGGGTCGCGGCTCACCCACGACGACCGCGAGGAATGCGCCCCAGACGACTGAGACCGCGGCGGTGAGATAGTAGATCATGTGCAGGACGACGCCGCAGATCGCGAAGGCGATCCCGCGCTTCCGGGAGAAGAAGGCATAGAGCGGCAGCCCGCGCAGCACGACGAGCAGCAGGCAGATGCCTCCGAGCGTCGCGAGGAGATGCTCCTTCGGCCGCACGGAGATGGCGAGCAGGAGAAGGCCCAGGCAGACGAGAAACGTGTTGCTCTTCTCCTTCGCGCGAAGGCTGAGGCTCCTGGCCTTGTTGGCGGCGGGACCGAGCAGCGCGGCCTGCTCGGCCAGCAGGCGAGCCCAGGGAACGCCACGATCCATGAAGTCCGCTTTCAGCATGCCACGGAAGGTCCAGCGCTTCAGGTGGGTGACCTGGATCTCGGGCTGGAGAAGGATGCGGTGCCCGTGCGCGGACATGCGATAGCCCAGCTCGACGTCCTCGATCTGCGGCCGCGAGAAGCGCCACTCGTCGTACATGCCGACAGCGACGAAGACCGAGCGCCGGATGCATCCGCAGCCGGCCCAGAACGTCTGCGCCTCGCCGGGCTCCTGGTCGTGCGTGTAGTGATGGAGAAGGTTGCGATACTGCGAGACGACGCCGGCCGCCGCCGGCTCGTCGCAGTACGCCCCGAAGACCGCATCGACGTCGTCGCGCGTAGTCATGATGGTGGCGATCCGCGTGAGGGTGTCGGGTCGCACTAGCACGTCCGAATCGAGGAAGACGACACAATCGCCACGTGCGCGCTCGACGCCACGGTTTCGCGCGTAGCCCGGTCCGCGCGAACGCCCAGGGAGGCGGATCACGAGATCGGCGTATTCGCTCGCGATGTCGACGGTGTCGTCGCGGCTTCCGTCGTCGACGACGATGAGCTCCCACGTCTCGTGTGGCAGCTCGCTTCGGCTCAACGCCTCGAGCATGCGCGGCAACACGTCGTGGCCGTTCTTGACCGGGACGATGACGGAGAGATAGGGGCGATCGGGGGTCATCGGGCGATGCTCCGCGTGATCGAGCCGCGCACCGAGCGCGCGCCAGCGAGAAGGCCCAGGCGGAGGCGGAAGCGCGTGGTGCCCCAGGATTCCAGCGTGCCCGGCGCGCGGAGATAGTAGCTGTCGAGCCTGGGCAGCAGGGCGGGATCGTCGTGCGAGGACAGGGTCGCGAGGCGAGTGGTCACGCCGTAGCGGAACTCGCGCGCCACCACGTCACGTGCCCGCCGGCTCACGCCCCCGTAGGGGTATGCGAAGGCGTTGGCCACCACACCGAGCTCGCGCGCCAACCGCATCCTGGAGGCGACGATCTCGCGCTCCGTCTCGTCCGGTTCGGCGGTGGCCAGGTTGAGGTGGGTGCAGGTGTGCGCGCCGATCGAGACGCCATGCGCGGCGAGCCGTCCCAGCGCATTCCAACCGAGCAGCGGCTGCACGGGAATGCCGGGGTCACCGCGTCCTCGCCACACGTTCGTCGTACCGACCGCATCGGTGACGACGAACAGCGTCGCGGTGAGACCATACTCGCGGAGCAGCGGCGCCGCGACGCGTCCAAAGCTCTCGAGACCGTCATCGAAGGTGATGGCGACGGCGTCCTCGTCATCGGCTGCATCGGCCAGCTGATCGAGCGGCAGTACGCGCACGTGGCTCGCGGCGAGCCACCGAACGTGGCGGGCAAACGCGCGCTCGTCGATCGAGACGACGGAACCACTGTCGTCCACCGAATGGTAGGTGAAGATCGCCTTCATGCGAGCACCGGCGCTTCACGCGGCGAAGGCGACACCACACGCCGTTGAGGAAGCAGGCGCGCGACGAGCTCGAGATACTGGGGCACGACGATGTCCTCGCTGTACCTCGAGCGGAAGAGCGCCAGCGCTGCACTGCTCATCGCGGATCGCCGCGTGGAATCGGAGAGCAAGCGTTGCATCGCGGCGCGGAGCTCCTCACCGTCGGTGAAGGTCTCCCCTGCTCCGGTCTCCTCGACGAGCTCGAGATAGGAGCCGAGCCTGCGGGCGAGCACGGGGATGCCGCGGCTGTACGCCTCGATGACGGACAGGCCGAACGTCTCGTAGCCGCGCGAGCTCGCGATCACCGCGGACGCATCGGCGTACAGCTGCGCGAGGGCATCGCCGGATTGGAAGCCGACGAAGCGGACGCGCGGATTTCCCGCCGCCCGTGCTTCGAGCGTTCGGCGCTCACCGCCTTCGCCGGCGATCACGAGGTCGGCGGCCTCGAAGTCCGCGAACGTGTCGATGACGTCGTCGAGCCCCTTGAGTGACTCCAGTCGACCGACGAACAAGAAGTAAGGACGAGTCGGGGGCGCGGCAGCGGTCACCGGCGGCGGCCCGGGCTCACGCACGAAGCCCGGGATCACCTCCATTTCGCGCGTGAAGCCGAACTCGTGATGCTTGTCGCGACTGAACCGGCTGACGGCGATGAACGCGTCCACGTGCTCCAGCTGTCGCTGAAGAAGTCCGGTATGCCGCCAGAGCTGCGGCGGACGGCCGTAGCTGAGCTGGCACCGAATGCACTCGCGGGCCGGACAGGGCTCGATGCGATGACGCCACAACACGTGGGTCGGGCAGACGAGCCAGTGCTCGTGCGCCGTGTACAGCTTCACGCCGCTCCCATAGGCCAGTGCGGCGGGACCACCGACGAGCGACAGGTTGTGATAGTTGATGACGTCGAAGCGACCGGTCTCCAGGATGTGGCGAAGCCGCCCGCCATGGACGATTGGATGCCCGGTCTGCTGCGTGAGCCCCACCGCGAGTGCTCCCAATCGGCTCGCGAGCCGGTGGACGACGACGCCGTCGTCCAGCTCGGGACGCATCGAGTCACGGCGTCCGGACAACGTCCGGTACGCATCGTCGTCGCATACGACGGTGACGTGATGCCCGACGCGCACGAGCGCTCGCGCGAGCGACTGCACGGCGACGGCGTCTCCGCCGAAGCTTCGCGGCGGATAGAACGTCGTGATCATGCAGAAGCGGAGCGGCATCATGAGACGGCAGGCACGGGTGCCACTCGTCGTGCGAGCGCGACCGCATCGTGGAGCGCCGCGAGCGTCGCGCGAGCGCTCGCGCGCCAGGTGAGGCGCCCGGCGCGCTCGAGGGCGACGCGTCCACGCCGGTCGCGCTCCCCATCGTCGAGCAGAGCGCGCATCGAAGTGGTCAACCCGTCCACGTCTCCCGGCGCGATGAAGAATCCGCCCCCCTCGAGCAGCTGTGGCAGCGGACTCGCGGTGGTGGCGACGACCGGCGCGCCGCACGCGGCCGCCTCGACCGCCGGGAGCCCGAAGCCTTCGTTCTCGGACGGCAGCAGCAGTGCGCGAGTGCCCGTGAGCAGATGGCGGAGATCCGCATCCGGCATGAATCCCGTCCACTTCACGAAATCCGACGTGCCGCACTCGGCGATGGCCTCGTGGATTCCCGCCCCCACCCCGTGGAAGTTGTCAGCGCTCGTGGTACCCACGAGCACGAGGTGCGGTACGGGCATGCGATGCGACATCGCTTCGCGAACGAGCACGGCGTGCGCGCGCACGATGCGGTCGACGTACTTGTGCGGCGTGAAGCCTCCGACGTAGGTGAACCACGGCGTTCCCTCTGGAACACCGGCCGCGCGCGCCGCCGCGACCGCCTCCTCGGCGGTGCCTGGCTCGAACGTCCGCGCCGCGGCCTCGCCCGCGACCCGGAGCCGATCGCGCGGGACGCCGAGAATCTCCTCGATCTCCCGCGCGGCGAACTCGGACACGGTGAGCACGAGCGTCGCCTGCCAGATCGCGAGCTGCACCTTCGCTTTCCAGAACAGCCGAGCGCGGCGCGACGGCATCGTCAGCTCGGGAAACCGCTCGGTGATCGTGTCGTGCACCGTGACCAGCGAAGCCTGTCCCGGCGGAAGCGGGAAGTAGGTGTAGACCGACGGGGACCAGAACACGTCCGGGCGGTCTCGCCACACGGCGCGCGTGAGCCGGAGCATGTCGGCCGGCGAGCGATAGCCATCCGCGGCGGCCGCATGCGCGGGTGACACCGCCTGCGGCACATCGACGATCCGTACGTTGGCGGCATCGAACGGCAGCTCGGTGAGCGACGCGCGATCGGCGTAGAGTACGAACTGGTGCTCGCGCGCACTCTCGACGAGTGCGCCGAGCAACTCGCGCGTGAATCGCCCGTAGCCTCGACCGTTGGCGAGGCACGCCGCGTCGACGCCGATCCGCATGCTCACACCAACGCAGCGCTGCGCGCGCGACTCGCTGCGCTCAGCATACGCGGCTCAGCGAATCGGCAGGTCCCATCCAGTAGCCGACGATCTCGCCGGCCGTCCACGACGCGATGAAGAGCACGAGAAGTGGGAGGGAAAGAAGGAGATGCATGCGGTACCGCCGCTTCGCGAGCACACGCGCGACGGTTCGATACATGAGGAGCGGTGGCAGAGCGAAGGCCGCGGCGCCATAGCTCAGTCGCTTGGCGAGGGGCATTCCCTTCACGCGCTCTCCCGCGTAGGAGCGGGCGTAGAGGAATCGCTGCGACAGGTATTCCCCAACAGTGTAATGCTTTTTGTGGCCGACGCCGATCTCGGGGCGCAGAACCATGGGGACGCCGTCCCGGTGCATGGCGTCGTGGAGATGGTTCTCCCACCTCCCCGCGGCAATGGCGTCCCGGTAGCGCTGGAGGAGGGCCCGGTCATAGATGACGTTGTTGCCGGGAAGCGCGCTGGTGGGCCCCGATGGGAGCGGTGTGATGCAGTGGCTGTACTCGCACAGGAACGCGGCCCAGTCGACCACTGAAGAGCGCGCCGCGTTGTCGATCGATCCGCCGACGACCGCCCCGGTCTCGCGTCGCGCGTCGAGAAGCGCTCGCGCCCATCCTCGTGGCACGATGACGTGATCCTCGATCACGGCCACCGCATCGCCCGTCGCGGCCTCGAAAGCGATCTCGCGCATTCGGGGGATCGTCGTGTCGCGCGGCACGGGGATGACGTTCGCGTTGGGGAACCGCCGGGCAACCTCGGCGCGGACCTCCTCGCCGATCCGGTCGACGACGAGGATCTCCGGCCGGACGTCCGACTGGGCTTCGAGTGCTGCAATGCATCCTATCAGGTCGCCGAGCCCGTTGACGGAGGGCACGACGACCGAGAGCTCAGCGGGCATCGCCACCGCCCGGTGCGCGACCCGGACCACGGATGTATCCCACCGCTTCACCTACGGACCACGCGGTCACGAACGCGAGCGTCACCGGCAACGCCTTGAGGAAGGCGCCCCACCGCGTGGGTGCGGCGGCGCGCGCGACCCGGCTCACGATGAGGACCGGCAGCAGCGGAGTCACGGCGGTGAGGAGCCAGCGCCGCGCGCCCGGCTCCTCGACGAGTCGCGTGCGCGCGTAGTCGCGCCCATGCTCGTATCGGTCGCGGCAAAAATCCCAGAACTGATACGACTTGTTCTGATACACGGGCGCGGACTCGACGAAATGCAGCGAGCTTCCGCGCGCGCGCAGCCGCTCGTGCGACACGTTCTCCCACTCGCCGGCGCTGGCCCACGCGATGACGTCATCGACGATGGATCGGCGGTATGCGACGTTGGCGCCGGTGAGCTGCATTCGGCCGTCGGTATCACTCCGTGTCGTCGCGAACAGGCCGTACTCGGAGAAGTACGCGGCCCAATCGACCGCGCGCTGTCGCTGCGCGTTGTCCATCCCGCCGCCAGCTACTTCCGCGACGTTGTCGACGCCCAGGCAGAGCTCCTCGACCCAGCACGGACCCGGGACGCAGTGATCCTCGGTGAGCATCACGATGTCGCCCGTCGCCTCGCGCATGCCGGCTCCACGCAGCTCCGGGATCGTCGCACCGCGCTTCGTCGCCACGAGCCGGACGGTCGGATACGCCTTGGCGATGGCGGCGAGACCTTCGTCGTCGTCGTCGCGGGCGACGATCAATTCGGCGCGAGCGCGCTCGCACTGGCCGAGAAGCGACGCGAGACAGTCGTCGAGCAAGGCTCGTGACCGATTCGATGCGACAACGACCGACACGTGTGGCACCGCAAACGACTGAAGTCGCCCCGTCCCATCCGATGATCGCGGACTCGAAACCGTCATGCCGCCCTCAGCGCTTCGCGCATCTTCGCCTCTGGAGTAAACGCCCCGATCGCCTCACCGAAAGCCCAGGCAAAAGCGAGGACAAAAAACGCGCCGAGCGACGTGGCAAAGCTCGCTACGTGACCTGGCACGCGCACAATGCGGCGTGCGACCCGCGCGAAGAGCACGAAGGGCACGAGCGGCGCTCCCAGCAGCATCTGCCACCGGGTGCGAATCCCGCTTCGCACCCGAAATGCTCCCGAGTGCCGGCCATGGGCGAATCGGCGCGCGGCCATCGTGCCCAGGGTCGCGTGGTCGGCGAACCAGGCGGTCGCGTCCGGAATCACGGCGAGCGTGCGGCCGAGCTCCCGAAAGCGCCGGTGGGCCTCGACTTCCCAGAATGCGCCGCCGGACCCTTCCCCAACGGTTCGCAGCGCCTCGTGATCGTAGGCGGCGTTGTCCGCCGCGATCTCTGCTGCGGGGCCATCAGCAATGCCGAGCCAGGCCGAGTACCGGAGATAGTACGTCGCACGAGCGGTTGCCGACGTCCCTGGACGGATGCCGAGCCGTCCTCCCACGCCGGCGGCGCCCGAACCAATGCCGTGGAGCAGCGCGCGCGCCCAGCTTTGCTCGACCAGACACTGGGCGATGGTGAAGGCGACCACCCGGCCACGCGCCTCGCGCAGTCCGGCGCCCCAGAGTGCGGGCACGAGTGTGCCGTGGGGCAGCGAGGACACGGTCACGGCGGGGAATGTCTCGCGCACGGCCTGCGCGGAACCATCGGCGGAGGCATCCACGACCAGGATCTCGGCGTCGAGCCCCTGACAGGACTCGAGCAGCGCCGAAACACTCTCGCGAATGGTTCCAGCCGCATCCAGGCTGCCGACGATGACACTGAGCTCGCAGGTCTCGGAGACGGGGTTCATCTACCAGGGGAGAGACTCGAGGGACGCCGACCCGTTGCAGTGACGCGGGGCGCCGATGATAGGGCCCGGAGCAAGAAAAAGCGCGCCAGGAAGATTAGTACCAAACTCTTTCGCTATAAGGAGTTAGCAGCAGTGAGGCTGGGAGCCTCACCCTGCGTCAATTGTGCCGCGCGCGCCACACGTCGTTGCGAGGTTGCGGCGAGTGCAAGCGACGAGGCGAAGGAAACCATATCGCGTGGAGGACCGAGGCGACCTCGTGTGCTAGACGCGCGACGGGACGCGACGTCGCGCGCGCCGATCCTCGGCGCCGCACGCAGGTGGAGACCGTCGCTCGCACCGCGCATCGGCGGCGCTCCCGCGCGTCACGGCGTCGCTAGCTTCCGCGGAGGCGCGCGACCCCGACCAGTCAGGCTCGCGGCGCCGGAGTTGCATTGACGGTCGACGACCGAACCTCACGCGCCGGCGGCCCATTCCGCCGGTGCTTAAGCGGCTGTCGGTCGTCTATCTCGAACAACGTCGCGTCCGCGAGGCACGCTTGGCCGTCAGATCGTCGGGGGACCCAATAAGGGTCGTGTACTGTATCGACAACATGCAGGTGGGGGGGACCGAGTTGAACGCGGTTCGGACGGCGGAGCGGTTGGACCCGCGGCGTTTCGCCGTCTCCGTGGTATGCATCAGGGAGAACGGACCACTGATGGCGAGATATCGGGAGGCTGGGATCCCGGTACACACCTTTCCGATGACGAGCCTCCTTGGAATCGAGTCGATCCGCCAAGCCGTCCGCCTGATCAAGCTCTTCCGCGCCGAGAAGACGGAGATCGTGCACAGCCACGATGCGTACACCAGCGTGTACGGGACGATGTGCGCGCGAATCGCCGGCGTCCGCGGAGTGATCGCCAGCCGCCGCTCGTGGTACTCCCCGCATCTGCAGGGGCGAATCCTGCGCGCGAACCGACTCGCGTACCGCTTCGCCCACCGCGTCGTCGGCAACAGCCCCAGTGTCTCGCGACTGGTGGAGTCGGAAGGAGGGGTTTCGGCGTCCCGCATCGTGACGATCCCCAACTTCCTCGACCCGGAGTCGTTCGACCCGATCGCGCCGGCAGAACGGCGACGGATGCTCGACGAGCTCGGCGTGCCCGAGGATGCGTTCGTCGTCGGGATCGTGGCGAGACTCTCGCAGGTCAAGGATCACGGAACACTCCTGCGTGCGGTGGCCTCGGTGCGCGACGAGATCCCGACCCTTCACTGCGTCCTGATAGGTGATGGTCCCGAGCGTGGAGCCATCGAGAGCCAGGCCGCGTCGCTCGGGATCTCCGACCTGGTGCATCTGGCGGGTGAACGGACCCAGCCGCCGAACCTGCATGGGTTGTTCGACGTGTCCGTGCTGTGCTCGACGAGCGAGGCATTTCCGAACTCGGTGCTGGAGGCGATGGCCGCCGCGCGACCGGTCATCGCGACGGACGTGGGTGGAACGCCCGACGCGGTGCACGAGGGAACGACCGGGCTGCTGGTCCGGCCGAGCGATCCGTCGCGCCTCGCCGATGCCATCCTTCGGTTGTACAGGGAGCCGGCATTGCGCCTGAAGCTCGGCAATGCGGGCTGTGCCGCGGCACGCGCCGGCTATGGCGCCGAAGCCGTGCTCGCGAAGGTCGAAGCGCTGTATACCCAGCTGGCCCGACGATCGGTCGCATGACGACGCCTAACCGCCCCATCGGAGCCGGACTCGCCGGCGGTGGCCTGTGGCCGGCGCACATTCCGCGTCCCGCCGCTCCGAGCGCGGCCCTGCCCCCAGTTCAGCTGGGCGCGGCGGCAACACAGGCGCTTCCCGCCGAGGTGTCCACGCAGCGCTGGCCGTGGCGGGGCGTTCAGTGGACGCTCACCTACGCGGGGTTTCTCGGGTACATCTTCGCGATCACCACTTATCGGTTCCCGATCGGCGACGTGTCGATCGTGATCGCGCTGATCGGGTTGCTGACGATGAAGGAGCCGGTCCGGGTGCCTGGAGTGCTGAAGGGGCTCGGCTTCTTCCTGCTGTGGGGGCTGATCGGGTACGCGATGAGCGACTACCCAGATCTCGTCTACGCGCGGCTCGATCAGATGGTGAAGCTCTGGCTGATCGCGTTGGTGGCGGCCAACGCGCTACGCACACGCGCGCAGGTCCGCTTCTTCCTGTTCTTCTGGCTCGGTTGCTTCGCGCTGTATCCGGTGCGCGGAGCTCTGTTCAACTACTACGTGTACCGAGAGACGCTCTTCGGGAGGGCGCTCTGGAACTACATCTTCTCCAATCCGAACGACCTCGCGGCGTACTGCATCCTTCAGCTCTCGATGGCGCTGGGCCTCTACTCGCTGGAGGCGAAGGGCCCCGTCCGACTCGGGGCGCGGCTCGGGCTGGTCGTGCTTCCTCTGGTGATCCTGCTCACCAAGTCCCGTGGTGCATTCCTCGGATTCGCGGGATTTCTGCTGTTCGCGCTCTGGGGACAGAAGCGGCGAGGGCGTGCGATCGGAATCACGGTCGCGCTGGCGGCCGCGCTGATCTTCATCGCGCCGAGCGGAGTGCTGGACCGTGTGTTCGCGCTGAGGAAGATCCAAGACACCGGTGATCTGGCCGCGGCGGACCAGGAGGGGTCGGCGGAGCAGCGCTACGAGATCTGGAAGGTGTCGCGCTTGGTCATCCGGGAGAACCCGGTGGCGGGCGTCGGGCTCGGCGCATACCCGGCGGAGCACCAGCTCGCCGCATTGCGTCCGCAATTCAAAGAGACTGCACGCGGCCGCCGCGATAATCACAGTACCTACTTGAACGTCACGGCCGAGACCGGGTTCGTCGGTCTGCTGATCTGGGTGGCGAGCTACCTCTCCGCGTTCCTGGGGATCGAGGTGACACGTCGCAAGCTGAAAAGGCTGCGGCCGGCGAGCGCCCAAACGCTCTACGCTCTGGAGCTCGGGGCGCTCGGCTTCTTCATCGCGGCGATCTTCGGCTCGATGGCGCACGTGTCCTTCCTCGTGCTGCACGTGGTCACGATCTGGTCGATCGCGGAGTTGATGAAGCGTGAGGTCGCGACGGGTGCGGCGGCGCGCCGCGCTCAGGCGTTGCACCTCGCGAACGCCGGCACGCCGTTGCCGGCGGCGAGGTAGCCCGATGTGCGGCATCGTCGGATTCGCGGGGGGCACGCGCCCGCAGAGCGAGCGTCAGGTCTCGCTGCGTGCGATGTGCGCCGCGATCGTGCACCGCGGACCCAACGAGGAAGGTCGATACCTTTCCGCGGACGTCGCGCTCGGGATGCGTC
>DATFOL010000067.1:0-2545 GCA_035265545.1 Gemmatimonadaceae bacterium
GAGGCTGAACGTCTCGTTGCGCGAGCACTGCACCGTACCGGTGAGCACGGCCGATCCGTTGCTCTGAGTCGCACTCACGGTGGGGTCGATCGTCACCGCGACGGTCGCGAAATCGGCGAACTCGAACGCACCGATGTCGCACTTGGCGTCGCGCGGCGTGTAGCGCTGGTCGACCGTGACGGTGCAGCTCGAGCCCGCGTCGATGGCCGGGCTGCCGGCCAACAGGGCGTGCGTGTTGGTAGGACCGCCGTTGTCCGCCAGCGGGCCGATCTCGGGATCGCCGATCATGATCTGGGTCGGGCCCCCGCAGGTGTCGTCGTCGGAGATGTTCGCGCCGTCGCGCCTGAGCGTAGCGGCAGGGGCGTAACCCGTACAGTTCTCTCCTCCGTTGTTCGAGAGGATCGAGTTGCGAAGGATCACCTGTCCGATCGTGACCGGTGAACCCACTCCTCCGTCGGGGTTGTTGGCGACCGTGCTATTGATCAATGCGACCGTATCGCCCATGACGGCGGCGAAAGAGGAGGAGAAGGTGTTGGGCGACGTCGTGTTGCCGCTGACGGTGCTGTTGACGAGCGTGACGTTGCCGTCCGAGTAGACCACGTTGCCGGCTCCGCCCGAGTTGTCGTGAACGAGCACGTGCTCGAGCACCACGTTGGCGTCACTGTAGATTGCGCCGCCGGCGGCCGTAGGAGCGATGCCGCCCGTGACCGACAGATTGCGAAGCGTGACCGTTCCCGGAATCGAGACGCGGAAGACTCGCCCCTTCGCGCGCGCATCGATCGTGATGCCCGCGCCGGCGGGCCCCTCGATCGTGACGGGCTTCCTGATGTAGATCGTCGAGTCGAGCGCGATCGTCTGCCCGGCCAGCGACGGGTCGAAGCGGATGGTCTCGCCGCCAGTGGTCCAGCTGAGCGTCCAGCGAAGCGATCCGATGCCCGAGTCGTTCGTGTTGGCGACGACGTTCGGCTCGATGATCGCGGCGTTGGGCTCGCCTGGTGCCAAAGGCCCGGTCGTCTGGTCGGAGCAGGCACCGAGGAGGGCGAGCGTGAGGGCGAGCGGCCAGCGGAGGGCCGGCGAGATGGGGCGAAGCATGGTGATCTCCTGAGAGTGGATGGGGGTGGTCGTGCCGTCTTAGGCGCAACGCCCCCGCATTTCGAGCCATCCACTCGATCACCGTGCCACCTACCTCCTGCGCTTCGCCCCCTATCGTCGCTTCGTCAGAACGCCGGGATGGGCGCCTCGCCAGTCTCCCGCGTTCGCGCACGCATCGGTACGTCCGGCAGATACTCGCGCTCGCGCTCGCGCAGCGCCGAGTAGCGCTGGAACGCGCGGCGCTCGTCCTCGAGGCCGAGCCACGTCCGCCAGGTGCTCCCGCGGAACGTGTGGGCCGCCATCCGGTACGCGTTGCGGAGCACGAAGCCCGGGTCGTGCCGAAATGCCGCCGGCATGTGCCGCAGCTTCATCCATCGTTCGGCCCGCCAGCGTAGGAAGGCCACCTCGTCCCGAGAGAGATGCCGCGTGCGGACGACGGCGGTCGTGCCGTCGTACTCCTCGACGCGCTCACTTTCGATCAGCCCCTGCTCGCGGAAGTCCCGCGTCATCGGAGTGCGCGGATAGGGCATCGGGTGCTGGATGTAGGGCCAGTCGACGTACCGGCGCGCGAACTGCAGGTTCGTGTCGATCGACGCGCGGGTGTCGTCGGGGTTGCCGACGATGAGGCCACCGACGACGTACATCCCGTGCTGGTGGAGGAGGCGAATCGCATCGAGGGCCGCGTTGCCCGCGCTCCTGCCCCCCTCTCGCTTCGTGTTCTTGCGTCGCGCGCGCAGAAACTCCAGGTCCTCCTCGAGCACGTTCTCGATGCCGAGAAAGACGTAGCGAAACCCGGCGCGATGCATCAGCGGCGCCAGCGTCGCGCCGTGATTCGCGATCGTCGACGTCATCGCCTGCACCGTGTAGTCGATGTCGTTCAACCCCGCCGCGATGATCGCCTCGCAGAGCGCCGCGAACCGCCGGACGTCGAGCACGATGTTGTCGTCGACGATGAAGATCGAGCGAACCCCGCGCTCCCGCGCGTCGCGAATGTCCGCGATCACGCGCTCGATGGGGTACGCGAAGAAGTTGCACCCGCGCATCTCGATGATCGAGCAGAAGCTGCAGTCGAACGTGCAGCCCCGTGAGGTCTCGATCACGTCGGCAACGCGCCCGAGCACGGTGTAGCCCTCGAGGACGCGCGCCGTTCGCTGTGGCGGGCGAATGTCTCCGGCGCCGAGGTTGGCCGGCGGCCGATCCGGTGTGTGGACGTACGCGTCGCCGTCGCGGAACGACAAACCCAGGATGTGTCCGTACCCCGCGCCCGCCTCGATCGCGCGCAGGAGTTCGCGGAAGGTGACCTCGCCCTCGCCACGCACGATGAAGTCGACGCCGTGCGCCGCATCCGTGTACTCGTCGGGCGCGAGGCTCGGGTCATATCCTCCGACGACGACGCGCACTCCCGGTCGGAGCGAGCGCACGAGCCGGATGAGGCGATGCGCGGTGCGACGCT
>DATFOL010000068.1:0-10204 GCA_035265545.1 Gemmatimonadaceae bacterium
CCCCAACGGCGCCCCGCACCGGGCAGCCGGGGTGCGCTTCCTCCAATATCTCTTCTCGCCTGCCGGCCAGGCGGTGCTGCGCGCCCATGCGGTGGACGCGCTCCGGAGACCCGAGATGGTCGGCGACTCCGTCCCCGCGCCGCTCCGCGCGTCGCGCCGGTGAGCAGCGCGGCGCCGGCTCGCGGGGCGCATCGCGTCGCCGCCGCCGGCGTCGTCGCCGGCTCGGTGTTGCTCCTGCTCCTGCTCGCACTCCCGATCGCCGTACTGGTTCTGCGAGGCGGGGCGTCCGGCCTCGCCCAGCTCGGCGCCGACCGCGAGCTGCGTGACGCGCTCTGGCTCACGGCGCAGACGGCCACCGCGGCCACGCTGATCGCCGTGCTCCTCGGGACGCCGCTCGCCTATCTCCTGGCGCGAGGGCGCATGCCGGCCGGTACTGTGGTCGGAGCGCTGCTCGATCTGCCGCTGCTGATCCCGCATCCGGTCGCCGGGATGGCGTTGCTCCTCGCCTTCGGGCGTGCCAGCACGGCTGGCGCGGTGCTCGACCAGCTCGGCCTCGCGATCGTCGGATCGCGCACGGGGATCGTGCTCGCGATGCTGTTCGTCGCCGCGCCGCTCTACGTGAGCGCCGCACGCGAGGCGATCGCCCGCGTCGACGAGCGCTACGAATCGGTCGCCCGTACCCTCGGCGACCCGCCGCTGCGCGCGGCGTGGCGCGTCACCCGCCCGCTCGCCGGCCGCGGGCTCCTCGCCGCCGCCGTGGTGATGTGGGCTCGCGCCGTGAGCGAGTTCGGCGCGATCGTCATCCTCACCTACAACCCGAAGGTCGCGAGCGTGCTCGCCTACGACCGGTTCACCGGAGAGGGACTGGACGCCGCGCTCCCGGTGGCCGCCGTCCTCGTGATCCTCGCCGTGGTGCCACTCCTCGTACTGCGCTCGCTGCGCGCGGGCACCCCGCTCAGCGAGCCGGCGCGATGATCGAGGTCGAGGCGCTCTCCGCGCGCGCCGGCACGTTCCTGCTGCAGGACATCTCGTTCTCGCTGCCGCGCGGTGCGTGGGGGATCGTGCTCGGCTCGGCTGGTGCGGGGAAGACGACGCTGCTCGAGACGATCGCCGGAGTTCGGCCCGCCGCGGCCGGCCGCGTGGCGCTCCGCGGTGCTGACGTCACCCGGCTGCCGCCCGAGCGGCGCGGCGTCGGGATCGTCTATCAGCAGGCCTTTCTCTTTCCCCATCTCTCGGTGGAGGAAAATGTGCGCTACGGGGCGACCCACCCGCATCAGGCGGTCGAGCTGGCGCGGCGGCTGGGTGCGGGCGCGCTGCTCGCGCGCGCGGTCCGCGACCTGAGCGGCGGCGAGCGGCAGATGGTCGCGCTCGCGCGTGCGCTCGCCCCCACACCCGACATCCTCCTGCTCGACGAGCCCTTCGCCGCGGTCGATCCGCGCGGACGGACGCGGCTTCGCCGTGAGCTGCGCGCGCTGCAGCGAGAGCTCGGGCTCACCGTGCTGCACGTGACGCACGACTTCGGCGAGGCGGGGACACTCGGCGATCTCGCCATCCTGCTCGACGGTGGGCGGCTCTTGCAGGCCGCACCCCCCGAGCGGCTGTTCCGTCGTCCGGCGTCCGCGGCGGCGGCGGAGTTCCTCGGCGCCGAGAACGTGTACGCGGGCACCGCCACGTCACTGGAGCCGGGCGCCGAGGACGAGGTGGGCACGATGCTCTTCCGCGCCGGTACGCTCACCCTCGTCGGTCTTGGTGATCCCGGCGCGGCCTCGCACGCGGTGATCCGTGGCGAGGACGTGGTGCTCGCACGCGAGCGGAGCGGGATCAGCTCGGCGCGAAACGTTCTCGAGGGCGTCGTGGCGGAGGTCGTGCGACACGGAGCCCTCGCGCGGGTGACCATCGACGTGGGCGACGTGCCGCTCGTCGCGACGCTCACGGCCGGGTCCGTCTCGGAGCTGGGTCTGTTGCCCGGCTCGCGCGTGGTGGCGACTATAAAGGCAACCGCGGTGCACCTCTGTTGACCGAGGATCCGCGTTGTTGCTCGCTCGACGCGCAAGGCGTCTAATGAGCCGAGGCTGGCGCGATGCCGCCTCCCGCACCGATTCAGCCGCAACTCAATGGCACAACGAAAGATCGCGGTGATCGCCGGCGCGGGGCCTGCCGGTCTCACGGCCGCATTCGAGCTTCTCGCGCGCACCGACGTCCACCCCGTGGTCTTCGAGCGGACGCACGCGATCGGCGGCATCGCGCAGACCTACAACTACAAGGGCAACCGCATCGACATCGGCGGGCACCGGTTCTTCTCGAAGGACCAGCGCGTGATGAACTGGTGGTTCTCGATGATGCCGCGCCAGGGAAAGCCCGCCGCGGACACCGCGGAGATGGGCCACGACATCGATTACGTCGCCGAGTCGGTGGTGCGCCGCTTCGCTCCCGAGCTGCTCGAGGAGTCGGGGGGCGAGGCCGATAGCGAGGGCGGGACCGCGGTCGCGGCCGGCGTGAAGATGCGCGAGGAACGGCGCGTCGCCCCCGATCCGGAGACCGACGACGAGGTGCTGCTGCACCGCCCTCGGCTGTCTCGCATCTATTACAAGCGCCACTTCTTCCCGTATCCCATCGGGATCACGCTGACCGTGGCGCGGCGGCTGGGACTTCTCAACACCGCGCTCATCGGCCTCAGCTACATGAAGGCGCAGCTCTCGCCGAAGAAGGACGAAACCTTCCTCGACGCGTTCTTCGTCAACCGGTTCGGCCAGCGCCTCTACGAGACCTTCTTCCGCGACTACACGGAGAAGGTGTGGGGCGTTCGCTGCGACGAGATCCGCGCCGATTGGGGCGCGCAGCGCGTGAAGGGCCTCTCGCTCAAGAAGGCCGTCGTGCACGCCGTGAAGGATCTCCTGTCGAGCGACTTCCAGAAGGCGCAGCAGGAGCGCGAGACCAGCCTCATCACCCGCTTCTTCTACCCCAAGCTCGGCCCGGGACAGATGTGGGAGATCGTCGCGGGCGAGGTCACGAAGGCAGGCGGGGAGATCCGCTATGGGCACTCCGTCGTCGGCGTCACCACCGAAGGCGACGGGGTCACCGAGGTCGAAGTCGAGGAGGTAGCGACTGGGAAGCGCTCGCGCATCGCCTGCGACTACTTCTTCTCGACGATGCCGGTGAAGGAGCTCGTGAAGCAGACCACACCTGCGCCGGCCGCCGAGGTGCGCGAGGTCGCCAACGGACTCGTGTACCGCGACTTCCTCACCGTCGGGCTGCTGCTCAAGAAGCTTCACGTGCAGGTGAAAGGCTCCAAGCCAGCCGCGTCGGTGGAGGACAACTGGATCTACGTGCAGGACGGCGGCGTACAGGTCGGCCGCATCCAGGTGTTCAACAACTGGAGCCCGTACATGGTGGCCGATCGCAGGAATACGGTGTGGATCGGCCTCGAGTACTTCGTGAACGAGGGCGAGAAGCTCTGGAACATGGCCGACGCCGACCTGATCGAGCTCGGCACCAAGGAGCTCGAGCGCATCGGCTTCATCAAGCGCGAGGACGTGCTCGACGGCTGTGTGCTGCGCATGCCGAAGGCGTACCCGGCGTACTTCGGCACCTACGAGCGGCTCGACGTCGTGAAGGACTGGGCGCTCGGCATTCCGAACCTGTTTCTCGTGGGGCGGAACGGCATGCACCGGTACAACAACCAGGACCACAGCATGCTCACCGCCATGATGGCGGTGGACAACATCGTCGAGGGACGCACCGACCACTCGAACCTCTGGGATGTGAACCTCGACATGGTCTACCACGAGGAAAAGACGGAGACGACGACCTAGCGCGATGCGCTTCTTCGTCGTCGTCCTCCTGGCCGCGCTCGTCGCACGCTTCGAGCGCGGCCGTATCTCGTCCCGGCTCGGTGTCGTGCAGCGCGCCCTCGAGGCGCGCTGGGCGCCGCTCGTCTTCGGCCTCGTGTTCGGCGCGATCGTGTGGTGGACGTGGGGGCAGGTCCACCCAAGTGGTCTGCTGCACGACGAGCTCGCGTACGTGCTCCAGGCCAAGCTGTTCGCGAGCGGACGGTGGACGGCACCGGCGCCGCCGATGCCGGAGTTCTTCGCGCAGCCGCACGTCCTGAACGATCCCGTCGTGGCGTCGAAGTATCCGCCTGGTCATTCGCTCCTGCTGGCGATCGGTGAGCTCTTCGGCACGCCAGCGCTGATCGTGGCGGCGCTCTCGGTGCTTCGCGGCGCGCTCGCCTTCGCCATCGCGCGCCGGCTCACCAATGGGGCGATCGCCCTGGGGACGGGCATGCTGTTGCTGCACGGGCAGTCGCTGTACTTCGGCGCGAGCTTCTTCTCCGAGACGACGACCGGCGCGATGCTGCTCGTCGCCTGGTACGCGTTGCTCCGCTGGTGGAAGGACGGCGGGCGCGCCTGGATGGCCCTCGTCGCCTTCGCGGTCGGCTGGTGCGCCATCACTCGCCCGTTCAGCGCCGCGCTCTTCGCGCTGCCCGTTGCCTTCGTGGTGCTGCGCGGCCTCGTGCGCACGCGCCGGTGGCGCGAGCTCGGCGTGGGGCTCGCCGTCGGGACCGCGGTGCTGGCCATCCTCCCGCTCTGGAGCGCGCGCACGACGGGCGATTGGCGCGTCTCGCCGGTCGCGGTGTACATGCGCGACTACATGCCGTTCGACCGGCCGCACTTCGGCTACGACTCCACGCCGCCGCGCCGCACGCCGCCTCCCGATCTGGCGTTCGTGAACGCGTCGCTCGACTCCGTGCAGCGCGCGCACACGCTCGCGGCGGTGCCGCAGATCGCGCGCGAGCGCTGGAGGTTCCTCGCCATGCAGAGCTGGTGGGAGCCCACCCCGCAGACTGGCTTCGCGCTGCTCGGTCTCGTGCTCGCCCCCGCCGCGGCGCTCGTCGGGGCGGCCACGGCGCTCCTCGTCTTCGTCGGCTACCTCGCGCACCCCACGTGGCCGACCTGGACGATCTACTACATGGAGACGGCGCCGGTCTTCGCCTTCTACGCCGTCTGCGGCTTCGCCGTGCTGCTGCGGAAGCTCGCGCGCGAGCCGGAGCGCGAGTGGTCGTGGGCGGTCGGGCCCCGCGCCGCGTTCGCGCTCGTGGTCACGCTCGTCCTGACGCTCCCGATGATTCGCATCGAGATGCGATTCAACCGGAACCAGCATCTCGGCAACGCGAACTTCCCGAGACGGTTCGCGCAGGCCATCGCGCAGATGCCGCCGCGCTCGATCCTGTTCGTGCGCCACGCAAAGTGGCACGAGGGGCACTGGAGCCTCGTCGTCAACGATCCGGACTTCGCCGCGTCGCGGACCTGGATCGCCTACGACCGCGGCGACTCGCTCAACGCGGAGCTGCTGCGTCGAGCTCCCGAGCGCACCGCCTTCCTGTTCGACGAGAGACGCCCGTCGATCGACCTGTACCGGCCCGTCGTCACCGCGTCACGCGAACGATGACCGCTCCGGCGATCGCGACCACGAGGAGCACGCACTGGCTGTCGGTGATCGTGCTGGTGGTGGCCGGATCGATCTCGGCGCTGCTGCTCTGGTCGCGCCGAGACTACGTGCCGATGTTCGACGGCCGCTTCTACGCCGAATGCATCGGGAAAGTGGCGGCTGACCCGGGCTACATTGCCGGGTACCGATGCAGCCACATCGATGAGGCTTACGTCGCCATCCTCGCCTTCGCGGCGCGACTGGTGCCGGAGACGCCCAAGGCGCTGCTCGTGGCGAACACCCTGCTGCTCCTGCTCGGAGTGGCGGCGTTGTGGCGGGTCCTGCGAAGCGCTTTCCCGGACGAACAGCATCGGGTCGGTCGCGCCCTGGTCGTCGGCGCACTTCTCATTCATCCCATCGTGCTTGCCGCCGTGGTGCAGCCGGGGCTGGACCTCGGACTCCTCGTCTTCTCGCTCTGTGCGCTTGCGGCCGCGTTGGAGGGACGGCGCTGGACGCTGGCATCGTTCGGCGTCCTGCTCATCTTCACGAAGGAGCCCGGCGTCCTGCTGTACGGGGCGATCGTGGCGGTATGGGTGTGGCGCCGAGTCGAGCGCATGCTCTCGCCGGACGATGCAACGCGCGTTGGTACAGCGACCCTTCTCATACTCGGCCTGCTGGCGCTGGTCGGCCATGAGACTCCGTCGGCCCTCTTCTTCCTGGCCGCGGCGGGGGTGGCTGCGCTTCGGCCGCGCCGGCCGCGCCGGTCGGCGCTGCCTTCGCTAGAGGGACTCGCGCGTACTCTGCTCCACGAATGGCCACTGATCGTCCCGGTGGTGCTGCTGCTCGGGTATCTCCTCTACTACGGTCTGCGTCCCTCCGCCCTGAACGATGGGAACGCGGTGATGTGGGGCGGCGGCAGCGGCGCGATCGGCATGCTTTTGCGCGGTGGACTCTTCGATCTGTCGACCCGGATCTCGCTGCTACTGATGTTCGTCATCGGGTTCCTCTGGGTGCCGTCCGTGTGGATGCTGGGAGACCTGGCCATCGGGGCCGTGCGCCACGTGCGCAACCTGCCCGCGCGTCCGCTTCCCGGAATCGACCGCTCGGCGCTCGCCTTCATCATCGTCGTGCTGCTCGCCGATGTCTGGCTGCTCAGCCGCTACGTGACGTACAGCAACACTCGCTACTACCTGCCCGTCTTTCCGTTGGCCCTCATTGCCGCGTACGCCGCGCTCGTGCGGCTTCGGGTGCCGGCGTTTGGCCGCGAGGCTGTGATGATGGTGGTGACGCTCCTGCTCGCCGTCTCCACCGTCCGCACCCTCGATCCCGTCTCGCGGAGGATCTGGGGTACGTTCCGGTTCGGGGACCGCTCGATCCTGAGCATCAACTCGCTCACTGAGGAGTGCTGCGGCCGCGCGCGCGATCAGATGGCCTACAACCTCGAGTTCACCGAACTCTCGTTACTACAGGACATGCTGTTCGCGCGTCTCAAGCCGTCGGACAGTACGGTGCTCGTCCTGGAGCGCGACGTGGACTGGTACACGGTGGGGGCGCTGGACGGCGTCACGCATCGCCGGACGCTGCGCTCGACAGGGGTCGTCCGGCCGAAGGTGACGACGGTGGGCGAGACGGATACCCTGAAGGCGGCGCGCGCGTGGTACATCGAGATGCCGTTCACCGACGACACCAACGCCATTGCGCTCATCACCCGACGGTTCGAGCTCGGCGAGCGCTGCACTGTGAGCCGTGGTTCGTACAGGCTCTCCGCACGCGAGATGCGGTTACGCTCGACTGCGGCGGCCAGTCCCTCGACGATGACACCTCCGGCGAGCGACAGCGCCGGCACTTCGCCGTGCGCGTCGCGCCCAACTGCCGCGTCGACGGAGCGATGACCGCGCCGGCGATCGAGACGACGAAGGGCACACGTTGGCTGCCCGTGATCGCGTTGCTGGCAGCGGCATCGCTCTCCGCGGTACTGCTGTGGTCGCGCCGCGACTACGTGCCACTGTTCGACGGCCGCATCTACGCCGACTGCGTCGCCAAGGTCGCCGCCGATCCGGGCTACGTCGCCCAGTATCGCTGCGCGGGGCACATCGCGGAGAGCTATGTCGCCATCCTCGTGCTCGCGGCGCGCCTCGTCCCCGATACTCCCGTGGCCCTGCTGCTGGCGAACGCGCTGCTGCTCGCGGTCGGCGCGGCGGCGCTGTGGCGTCTGGCGCGCAGCGCATTCCCCGGCGAGGAGCATCGCGTCGGGCGTTCGCTGGTCGTGGGTGCGTTTCTCGTGCATCCCATCGTGCTCGCCTCGGTCGTGCAGCCCGGGCTCGACCTCGGCCTGCTCGTCTTCTCGCTCTGCGCGCTCGCGGCCGCCGTGGAGGGGCGACGCTGGATGCTGGTGCTGTTCGGCGTCCTCCTGATCTTCTCCAAGGAGCCGGGGGTGGTGCTGTACGGCGCGATCGCGGCCGTGTGGATGTGGCGCCGGTGTGCCAGCATGCTGTCGCCGGACGATGCGACGCGCGTCGGCATCGCCGCGCTCTTCTTCCTCGCCGGCTTGTCGATGCTCAGCCACGAGACCCCCTCGGCGCTGTTCTTCCTCGCCGCGGCGTGGATCGCCGCGCGCCGCCAGCGTCGACCGGCGCTGCCGCCGGGCCAGGGGCTCGGGAGCACCGTGCTCGGCGAGTGGCCGGTCGCGCTCCCCGTGCTGCTCCTCTTCGGGTATCTGGTCTACTACAGCATGCGCGCGGCGACTTCGCCCGACGGAACAGGTCAGCCCGTGGTGTGGGGGGGCGGTGGGGGCGCGCTCGGGATCGTCGCCACGCTGCTGCGGGGTGGCATCTTCGACCCACCGACGCTCTCCTCGCTGGCGCTGATGTTCGTCATCGGGTTCCTCTGGGTGCCGTCGGTCTGGATGCTGGGGGACCTGGCCATCGGGGCCGTGCGCCATGTGCGCAACCTGCCCGCGCGCCCCGTCCCCGGCGTCGACCGCTCCGCGCTCGGTTTCATCGTCGTCGTGCTGCTCGCCGACGTGTGGCTGCTCAGCCGGTTCGTGACCTTCAGCAACGCGCGCTACTTCCTGCCCGTCTTCCCCCTCGCGCTCGTCGGGGCGTACGCCGCGCTCGTGCGGCTTCGCGTCCGGCCCTTGGGAAGGGGTTTCCTGTTCGCATCGGTCGCCGCGCTGCTCGTCGTCTCTACCGTGCGGACGGTCGATCCCGTATCGCGAGCCATCTGGGGCACGTTCCCCGTCGGCGACCGGGCGCTGCTGAGCATCACCTCGCTCCGGAACGAGTGCTGCGGCCATGGGCGCGATCAGCTCGTCTACAACCTCGAGTTCACCCAGTTCGCCTCGTTGCAGGACGCGCTGTACGAGCGGCTGAAGCCGTCGGACAGCACCGTGCTCGTCGTGCCGCCGGAGGGGAACTGGTTCACCGTAGAAGCGCTGGACAGTGTGACTCATCAGCGGACGATGCGGGCGGGCGGGACCGTTCGTCCCCGGGTGGTGCAGGCGCCCGACGCCCATGACCTGATGGCGGCGCGCGCGTGGTACGTCGAGATGCCGTTCATCAAGGACACTACTTTCCGGATGCTCCTGCGCAGGCGGTTCGACGTTAGCGAGCCCTGCTATGTAACGCGCAACGGATACGCGCTCGGCGTGCGCGAGATGCGGTTACGCACGAGTACGGCCGCCCGTCCATCGATGGCGGCACGCCCGACGGGCGACCTCGCCGGCGCTTCGCCCTGCACGCCGACCGGGTCCGCCCTCTCCGTTCACTAGCTCCGGCATGAAAGTCGTCATTCTCGCCGGCGGTCTCGGCACTCGTCTTCAGGAAGAGACCGTCGCGCGTCCCAAGCCCATGGTGGAGATCGGAGGACGTCCCATCCTCTGGCACATCATGCACATCTACGCCGCGCACGGGTTCCGCGAGTTCGTCGTCGCGCTCGGCTACAAGGCGGAGGTGGTGCGCAGCTATTTCCTGCACTATCACTACCTCGGGCGCGATTTCTCGATCAACCTCGCCGACGGGGCCACGGAGATGCACGGCCGGGGCACCGAGGACTGGCTGGTGCATCTCGTGTACACCGGCGGCGAGACCCAGACCGGAGGCCGACTTCGCCGTCTGCGGTCGTGGTTGGGGGACGAGCCTTTTCTGATGACGTACGGTGATGGCGTCGCCAATGTCGACGTCGGGGCGCTTGTCCGGTTTCACGAGCAGCATGGCAAGCTCGCCACCGTGACGGCGGTGCGTCCTCCGTCGCGATTCGGCGGCCTCGCGCTCGACGGCGGCCGAGTCGAGCGGTTCGAGGAGAAGCCCCAGATCGGCGAGGGGTGGATCAATGGCGGGTTCTTCGTGCTCCACCCCAAGGTGCTCGACTACATCGGCGGCGACGACGTGCTCTGGGAGCGCGGCCCGCTCGAGACGCTCGCCGCCATGGGCCAGCTTCAGGCATACCGTCACGAGGGCTTCTGGCAACCGATGGACACCGTGCGCGATCGCAGCCTCCTGGAGTCGATGTGGCAAAGTGGCAACGCGCCGTGGAAGGTGTGGGAGTGACGGCTCCGGCTTTCTGGCGAAGCCGTCCCACGCTCGTCACCGGCGCCACTGGCCTGCTCGGCAGCTGGCTCACCCGGCGCCTCGTCGAGGAGGGCGCCGACATCGTGTGTCTCGTGCGCGACTGGGTGCCGCAGAGTGAGCTCGTGCGGGGCGGCACGCTCGCCCGCGTGCGGACGGTCCGTGGCGACGTGCGCGATCAGGCGCTCCTGGAGCGGGTACTCGGCGAGTAC
>DATFOL010000069.1:0-7487 GCA_035265545.1 Gemmatimonadaceae bacterium
TAGGGAGCGGAACGCGCCGTACCCCGACAATAGCCAGTGCGGCGGGCGCACCGGTGTCCCGTCGCGACGAACAACGCCGAACCCCTTCTAGCAGGCTCGGGGAGCGCAAACGTAGCAAGGCCAAAAAGAACGGTCAATAGCCCAGGCGGAGCCTTCCGTGGCGGTGCCAATCAGATGGACCCACCGTCCGGTCTTCGTGGGTCACTGCGCTACGCGGACGGCCGTGACGAAGTAGTTCGTCTCGCCGAAGCAGGTCCCGGGCACGCCTCTGTGCTCCTCGTACGTGATGGAAACTCGCGAGCCCATCGTCTTGTTCATCGCCTCGGCGAGGCTGTCGGATCGCACCGTGAAAGGAAACCGCTCCTGCATCGCTCCCGGGATGTTTCCGATCGCGAGCTCTCCCTCCCAAGTCTTACAGAGCCATCCCTTCTTCGAGAGCTTCTGGATGTATCCGTTCCGGTCTCCTTTGGAGTACGTATAGGAAAGCGCGATGACCGTCCAGGCAGCCAGGAGCAGAGCAGGGAGCACCACGAACGCTCCGCCGATGACCCACGGCCAGCGCCGGCGCCGGCGGCGGGGGGCGGACGTCTCTCCCACCGCATCCTGATGCTGCACTTCGTCGCTCATGGCACTCCTCCCATGGTGGATACGCCCCTCGCCGTCGGTTGAGCAGAAACTACGCCTCCCGTGCACGCGGTGCAGGGGCCGTCTTGTAGATTTCACCGTAGACCCTGACTCGCTCTCTCGTGTCGTTCGCGCCTCGCAGACCAACTGTCACCGCTCTCGTAGGCTCGGTCCCCGTGGGATCGGCGCATCCGATCGTCGTCCAGTCGATGACGAACACGGACACGGCCGATCCAGCGGCAACCGCGGCCCAGATCGTGGCGCTCGCGCGCGCTGGTTCGCAGATCGTCCGCATCACGGTCAACAACGAGGAGGCCGCAGCGGCAGTGCCGGAGATCGCCGCCCGGCTCGTCGATGCCGGAGTCTCCGTCCCCATCGTCGGCGACTTCCACTACAACGGGCACTTGTTGCTCTCGCGCTATCCCGGTTGCGCGCGCACGCTCGACAAGTACCGGATCAATCCCGGCAACGTCGGCGGTAAGCGCCGCGACGAGAACTTCCGCACGATCGTGCAGCTCGCCGTCGAGCATGGGAAGCCGGTTCGCATCGGCGTCAATTGGGGCTCGCTCGACCAGGATCTGCTCACCCAGATGATGGACGAGAATGCGCGCGCCGCCGCGCCGCGCACCGCGAAGGATGTCTACATCGAAGCCATGCTCGCCTCGGCGCTACGCTCCGCGGAGCTGGCCGAGGAGGTAGGGCTGGGACACGATCGGATCCTCATCTCCGCGAAGGTGTCGCAGGTCCCCGATCTGGTCGACGTCTACGAGCGGCTCGCGGCACGCTGCGACTATCCGCTCCATCTCGGCCTCACCGAGGCCGGGATGGGGATGAAGGGGCAGGTGGCCAGTGCCGCCGCCCTCTCTATCCTGCTCGCAAAGGGAATCGGCGACACGATCCGCGTGTCGCTGACACCGAAGCCGAACGGCGATCGAAGTGAGGAGGTGCTCGTCGCGCAGCAGATCCTCCAGTCGCTCGGGCTGCGCAGCTTCGCGCCCCAGGTGACCGCGTGCCCGGGATGCGGGCGCACGACGTCGACGTTCTTCCAGCACATGGCGGAGGACATCCAGACGTACCTGCGCGAGCAGATGCCCATCTGGCGTGAGACGCGCCCTGGCGTGGAGACGATGCACGTCGCCGTGATGGGATGCGTCGTCAACGGACCAGGCGAGTCGAAGCACGCGAACCTGGGGATCTCGCTGCCCGGGACGTTCGAGGAGCCGAAGGCGCCGGTCTACGTCGACGGTCGCTTGTTCACGACGCTCAAGGGCGAGCACATCGTGCAGGAGTTTCTCGCGATCCTCGAGGAGTACGTCGCGCGCACGTATCCCGCCGCGTCGCGGGGCGAGGCCGCGTCCGTCGCGGCTACGGTGGTGGGCTGACCGCTCAGCGCGGCGAGAGCGCGCTCGATCCCGCCGCGCGCTCGAGCTCCTCGGCCACTTCGCGTAGCTCGTCCATGATCGGCTCATCGAAGCCCAGCTCCATCAGCCGGTCGTAGACGCGCCGATACCAGCGCGCGGTGCCCGAACGGCCGACGGCGAAACGGGACCACACGGTGTCCGGATCGAGCGTTCGATTGAGATCCGCCAGGATCGCGCTCGCGTTGTGAACCTTGTCGGCCGCGCAGACCCAGCGCGCGCGCGCGGGAGCCGCGGCGAGCCGAGCGAGGTAGTCGTCCTTGCGCTCCTCGCTCGAGAGCTCGACGCCTTCCTCGTCCACCTGACGGTGCGTCACTGCCAGCACCGTGTCGAGCACGTCCTTGCCAAATTTGTCGCCGATCCGCTGCTCGAGGGTGTCTCGCGTGTAGCCGTCACGCACGCAGTCCTCGATCACGTCGTGCAGAATGCCGGAGACCACCGTCTGCTCGTCCTGCCCGTAGCGAGTCAGGATCACGGCGACGTTCGCGGGGTGCGTGAGATACGGGAGACGCGTGCCCTTCCGAACCTGTCGATCATGATGCTTCGCGGCGAAGGCGAAGGCGTGATTGATTCGGTCGGAGTAGCCGCGGATTGGCACAGGGTCGCGGGATGCGAGAGGCGGGGAGAATCGGCGCTGAAAGATATACGCGACCGGAGACCTCGTGCATCACGCGTGTCGTCACGAGCTCGGAACCGTCAGCGCGAGATCTGGACAGCGAGCACCAGATCGAGCACCGCGAGACCGGTGCCCTGCACGATCACCCCGAGCCCGGCGCCGACGAGGCCTGGTCGGCGGGCCACACGCCAGCCGACCACGAGCAGCGTCAACCCGACCATGACGTAACCGGCGTCGAGGCCGATGTTCAGCCACAGAAAGCGGTCGAGCCGAGTCGCCGCAGTCAAATCGCGGAGCTCGAGCCGTTGGCGACCTGCCAGCGCGAGTACGAGATCGACGACGCCCCAGGCAACGGTCTGGATCGCGAAGTGATCGAGTAGCGCCGTGCGCTCGCGACGCAGATGCAGGAGGCCGAGCAATGCGCCTCCCACGGTGATGCTTGCGCCACCCCAGATGGCCAGTCTGAGCAGATGAGCACGCTCGGCCGCCAATAACGTATCCGCCCACATGAACTGCATGCGGGAACGGTAGCGGATGGCGCGAGCGGACGAGAGCGGTGGCCCGTTTCGTGTCTAATGCATGGTCATGTTGGCACAGATCGGAGGCTCCGACGCGTTCGATCGTTGGGCGAGTGTGGCCGACACGGTGCGTGGCACCACCAAGCGGCTACAGAAGCTGGCAGCGCTCGTCGAATACCTGCCGTCGTTGCACGACGAGGGTCTCGCGATCGCCGCTCGGTTCTTCTCGGGGATCGTGTTCCCGCGCCATGACGCCCGCACCACGCAAGTGGGCGGCTCGATCCTCTGGACGGCGCTCGCGACGCTGACTGGGCTGTCCGACGACTCGCTCGCCGAGGCGTACGGACGCTATGGCGACGCGGGGGACATGACCGGGGACGTGCTTGCCGCGCAGCCGGCCTCGGGGCAGACGCTCGAGTGGGTGGAAGGGCGCTTCGCCGCACTGGCACACGCCGCGGGATCCGCCGCTCGGCGGGAGATCGTGCGCGAGACGCTCGCCGCTCTCGGCGCAAACGAGGCCCGCTACTTCGCCAAGCTTCTCGGCGGAGAGTTGCGAATCGGATTGAAGGAGGCGCAGGTGGAGGAGGCGCTGGCGCGAGCATTCCAGCGACCGCTCGAGGCGGTCCGGCACGCCAATCGGCTGCGCGGCGACATCGGGGAGGTGGCCGTGCTCACCCGTCGTGGCGAGCTCGCATCGGCACGGCTGGCGCTCTTTCACCCGATCGGCTTCATGCTCGCGCAGCCCCTCGCGACTCCCGAGGAGATCGTGGCGGTGATGCCGCGCCCGTTCGTGATCGAGGACAAGTACGACGGCATTCGTGCCCAGGCGCACCTGGACGGGGACGAAGTGCGGCTGTTCTCGCGCACGCTGGACGACATCACCCACGGATATCCTGAGGTGGTGGCCGGCCTTCGTGGATTGGGCACGGGTCTGGTGCTGGATGGCGAGTTGATCGCGATCGATCCCGGCGAGCGACGTCGCGCGCGACCATTCGCCGTGCTTCAGCGACGGCTCGGACGGAAGAAGCCGACGGCCGCGCTGTTGTCGGAGTTTCCTGCGGCGTTCGTGGCGTACGATCTCCTGGCAATGGAGCACGAACTCGTGCTCGATTCGTCATACGAGGTGCGCCGCTCGCACCTCATGGCGCTTCCGTGGCGCGATGAAGGTGCTTTCGTGGCTTCGAATACACCGTGCGTGTCTGCGGCAGAGGTGGAGGCCGCGTTCGCCGACGCCCGTCGGGCAGGCAATGAAGGGCTGATCGCGAAGGATCCTTCCTCGCCCTATACCCCAGGACGGCGAGGCAAGAGCTGGGTCAAGCTCAAACGGGCGCTCGCCACCCTGGACGTCGTGGTCACCGGCGTGGAGCGAGGCCATGGACGCCGGAACCACGTGCTTTCGGATTACACGTTCGCGGTTCGTGCCTCGGAGTCGGACTCGACCCTGCTCAACGTCGGGAAGGCCTACAATGGGCTGACGGACGTCGAGATCGCCGAGCTCACCAGGCACTTCGAGGCCATCACCACGGAGCGGTTCGGGCGCTTTCACGCCGTACGCCCCGAGGTCGTGCTCGAGGTGACGTTCGACATCGTCCAGCGCTCGGCGCGCCACAAGGCAGGGTATGCGCTGCGCTTTCCGCGCATCGTGCGCGTGCGTGACGACAAGCCACCTTCGGAGATCGACACGCTGGCCCGTGTGCGTGCGCTCGCCGGCGATGCAGCACTGGATGTGCCCGACGACTGAGTGGCGGTCGACGCGACAGCGCTGGCGCTCGGCGCGAGCCACGCGTCAGACCGTGGCGGGCACCGGCTCGGCGTCCTGCTCGACGGTCCGCAGCTCGGATAGCACGGGGTCGAGCGCGTTCCACAACACGATGCCTCGGATGCGCCCGCCCGTGCGCTCGATGTCGTCGAGCGCACGTCTGAGATGCGCAATCGGGGTTTGTCCGGCGCGGACGCAATAGATCACATCCGGAATCGGCAGCACGCTCGGCAGCCCGTTCAACACCTGCTCGGCGGCGCTCACGATCACGATCGTGTCGTATCGCCGCGCCAGGCGACCAGCATCGTTTTGGAGCAGGGTGCTGATGCTCTGAAAGGTCGGCGCATCGGGCCCGGTCGGCACGACATCAATGGAGCTTTCGCGGCCGATGCGCGTGGATCGTACGGCTTCGGGCCAGCTCAGCTTCTCGCTCACCAGCCCACTGAGCCCCTGACTGGCACGCAGTCGGAGCGCTGCAGCCACCGTCGATGCCGCCGCGTCCGTATCGATGAGCAGCGTACTCCGCGCCTCATCGGCGGCGATCGCCGCGAAGTTGATCGCCACGACCGCCGACACGGCGGGATTGTCGCCAGTGACCGTGAGCATCAGCACGTTCGCTCCGGCGGTGGCGATGTGGAGATAGATCAATTGATGTCCGTCCGCGCCGGGATCGATGTAGGGAGGCGCGGCGCGGTCACTCGAGCGTCGGCCACGCTCGGGCGATGGTGGGAGTGGGCTGATCACACCGAGTACGCGTACACCGGTGGCACGCTCGGCTTCGTATCCGTCGGCGATGCGCGGATGACGAATCTCATCGATGAGCGCGAACCCGAATCCGATGACGGCACCGAAGATCAGGGCGGCCGCCAGCATGGCGGGAGGCGATGCGCCGACATTCGCGAGCTCGCGAGCGCGCCCCTCGCGTGCGTCCAGTCGGGCAAGCTCGGCCCGTTCGCGCGCGAGTCGATTGGCGACGCCAGCGGCGGCGGTCCGCGCGGCGCCCGCGGCCGCGATGAGCTGAGTGGTGTCGGGCACTGGTCGCGCTGCGGCGGCGGCGGTGAGCGCTGACGGTGGGGGCGCGAGCGCGGCCATCCCGCGCCGGAGCTCGGCGCGGCGCGCCACCGCGACCGCTTCGATCGCGCGCCCGAGCTCATTGGCTCGAGCGGTGAGCGCGACGAACACCGGATCCACGCCGCCGACGGCGTTGTAGCTCTCGCGCTCGCGCTCGATCTCCACGAGTGAGTCGAGCAGCTGCCTGACAGTCGCGTTGTTGCGCATGGCCGGGGCTTCCGCGAGCGCGCGATACGATCCGAGAAGGGGCGCGTTCTCGGCGCGGGCGAGCAAGCGCCCGAGCTGCGCCACCTGCGCGGCCAAGGAATCGCGCATGGCGCGAGTGGGGCCGGTGAGCTGCTCACCCAACGCCGAGTCAGCGACATTGCCCGCCGCCGTCGCGGCGATGAGTTGAGAGATTTCGTTCCGCGCCGCGACGATGGCGGAATCGGCGGCAGCCACCTGCCGCTCTGCCTCCCGGAGTGCAGCGACGGTCGGCGAGGTATCGGGACGCTCTGCTCCTATCGGGCGCAGCTGCGCCGCCGCACGCCGCGCCTGTTGCGGGACGACCACCAGCGCGACCAGCGATGCGATGAAGGTGACGATGCTCACCGCGCCGATGAACACCGGACGGCGCAACGCGTTGCGCGCACGTGCCGCCATCCAGGTCGAGCGCGTGGATGTCGGGGGCTTCGGTCGCTGTCGCGGCGGGCGGCGGCGCGGACTCATGTCGGGATGATGGCTTCGCTCTGGTCGGCAAGCAACGCGTGCCCCACCGTGGATGCTCTGCCGGACTCAGTTGCACGACCTGCACCAGCGTTTCGGTCTGGTTGCTGAGCGCGAGGGCCATTGGCCCTGATCGTACCACGGGGTGGGTGCGCTCGAGCGCACCCACCCCGTGGTGTCCAGCGATGTACCGTGCGTGCCTACTGAACCGTGATCACGCCCTTCATGTTCATGGCCAGGTGCGGCGTGCAGACGTAATCGTACTTGCCTGCGGGAACCTTGGCGAACGAGATGACGTAGGCCTCGTTGGGCTGCATGATCATCGGGCCGTTGAGCTCGCCCATCTTCTGGCCGGGCATGTTTGCGTCGAGCTGTGCCTTCGCGGCCGCATCGGTGACGTTCTGGAACGCGACGTTGTGCGGGCCGCCGGAAACCATGATGAACTTGACGGCGTCGCCCTGCTTCACGGTGATGTTGGCGGGCTCGAACTTGTAGCCCGTCGCGTCGCCGGTCATCTTGACCTCGTGGGTCGTGCCGGTCGCCGGGGCGGCCGTAGCTGCGCCAGCCGCCGGAGTCGTCGCCGCACCGGTGGTGGCGGCAGTAGCCGCGGAATCAGTGCTTGGCGTGGTGGTCGTCGCCGGGGTCGTGGCAGTGCCGGCCGTGGTGCCGGTATCGGCGGCGGGCTGCTTCTCGCCGCCGCAGGCGCCGAGGATGGCTGCGCTGGTGAGGAGCGCAATACCGTGGAACCGCATTTCTAAAGGCCTCCAGTAGACCTG
>DATFOL010000070.1:0-5747 GCA_035265545.1 Gemmatimonadaceae bacterium
CTCGTTCCAGTACTCCATGTCGTTCTCCGCCAGATAGCCGGGGTCGGACGCGAGCTTCGGCTCGATCTCCTTCGCCTGAATGTCCGGCGTCACGTTCCAGTAGGGACGGAAGACCACCGTCTCCATCGAGTCGGAGAACACCGGGGTCGCCTTGTCCTCGTACTCCTGCCCGACGATGACCTTCATCTCGAGCGCCGGCTTGTCGTTGTCGTAGGCGGTGAGGCGGAACGCGGGCACGTTCACGTAGATGTACCGGCTACCGAGACTGCGCGGCAGCCAGCGGTGGCGCTCGAGGTTCGCCGCGATCTGACCGAGGCGATACTCCGCCGACACGTTGAGCGCGTCCACCGTCTCCTTGCCCAGCGCGCTGTCCACGTTGATGCCGTGCCGCGCCTGGAACTGCGCGATGGCAGTCGCCAGGCCGTCGTCGAACACAGCGCCGCCGGCCGCTGTTGCAGCGGCACTGGACGCACTCCTGCTCGTTCGCGCGCCGCTATCCGCCGTGGCGGCCGACGCAGCGCTCGGCGCCGGCACCTCGATCCCCTCCGCCTCGAGCCGCGCGCGCAGCGCCGCGATCCGTGCGGGCGAATCCGACTGGCCGCGCTTGAGCGGCTTGCCCGCGGCCACAGGCTTCCATCCCCCCTTGCCAACGATCTCGCGGAAGCGCACGAGCTCCTTCTGCAGCGCAACGTACTCCTCGTCGTTCGGCCGCATCGCGCTGATCGCCTTGTCGAGCGGCTGCTTGACGAGCGTGCGCACCAGCGCGCTGTCGACGTTCTCATCGCGCGCGTCGATGTGCCACGCCTGACCGACCGACTTCGGATTCACCTGGCCGACGAGAAGGTCCTCGCCGAGCGAGACGTACGCCGCCGTGAGCAGCACGTCGGCGTCCGCGAGCTGTTCGGCGGTAGGCTCCTTGGTCTCGCGCACGCTCGCGATGGCCTGCGCGACTTCGGCGAGCGGATAGTCGTCGATGCGGAGCCCGTCGTTGGAGGCCTCGAGCAGCGCGCTCGTCAACGCCTTCACGCGATCCTTGTCCAGTCCGCCGCGCTCGTACCACAGCGGCGTCTGCTGAAAGCGCGTGTAGAGCCGCTTCGTATGTTGCCACGCCTCGTCGCCCACGGCGCCCGGCTGCTTGCCGCCGAGGCGCTGCTGCACCGCCGTCCGCAGCGCGGCGACCGGGACGCCCTTCACCTCGGAAAGTGAGACGGGCGACCAGCCATCGCGACCGATCTCTCCCTCGGCGGCCTGGCTCTGCCCGGCGTGGCTGCGCTCCTCGGCGTCACTCACGGTGCAACCGGCCAGGAGCGTCAAGGGCAGGATGAGAGCGGCAGCGCGCGCCCCGATTCGTGCGTTGAGGAAGGTCATCGGTAGCATGCTCATCATGAGGTAATGGTAGCAGGGGCCGCTTCGCGGCCCCTCGCCGCTAGAAGGCGAGATATGGGCCAGAGCTTGGTGACACGGGTGGCGGGCACGGCGATCAGCGGCCGGAGATGCACTGGCCCGGACTCTGCCTTTCCGAGGCGTATCGCCAAGGTCGACCATCGGCCGAGTGCCAACGTCTCACCGTCTCACTTGCGAATACCCCATGCACACTGAGCGCGTTCTCCCTTCTACTCGTGCCACCGGCCCAAGTCCCGTCCGCTTCAACCGCCGTCGGCGGACCCGGCTGCGCGAGCTGTGCGACGAGGTACTGGCCTCGTTCCGTCTGGCCGCCGACCGCGATCCGATCAGCGAGCAGGACCGTCAGGCGGCGACCGAGTTGCTCCCTCGCTTCGCACCGATCCGGCGCGCCTGAGCACGATTGAACTACTGATGAGAACGGCGGGCCGTGTTGGCCCGCCGTTCTGATTTGGCGCATCCATTCAGGGCGCTCTGGCGTATCTATGGTGGAGTCGCTGCTCCCCTTTTCTTCGCGAGACTCGACCATGACCCGCATCACCAAGCGCGGCCTCGCCGCTCTCGGCGCCGGCTTCGCCGCCGCGCTGCTCTTCACCACCCGCGCCATCTCCGGTTCGACGCCGCAGGTGACGACCCTGCCCGACCCGGTGCTGGACCAGCCGGTCGCCGCTGCCAAAGGCGAGCAGACGATCGTGCTCGCGGGGGGCTGCTTCTGGGGAGTCCAGGCCGTCTTCCAGCATGTGAAGGGAGTCGTGCGCGCCACGTCGGGCTACGCGGGGGGCACGGTCGCCTCGCCGAACTACGAACAGGTCAGCTCGGGGACGACCGGCCACGCCGAGGTTGTGGAGGTCGTGTTCGACAGCTCGCAGGTGTCGCTCGGCAAGCTGCTCAAGGTGTTCTTCTCCGTGGCACATGATCCCACGGAGCTGAACCGCCAGGGGCCGGACGTCGGCACCCAGTACCGCTCGGCCGTCTTCTATACCAATGACGCGCAACGCCGGATCGTGCAGGGCTACATCGCGCAGCTCACGAAGGCGAAGGCGTTCCGCGGGCCGATCGTCACGGAGGTCGCCCCGCTCAAAGGGTTCTACGAGGCGGAGGCATACCACCAGAACTACTACAATCTCCACCCGAACCAGCCGTACATCGTGATCAACGACCGGCCGAAGGTGGAAGCGCTGCGCACGCAGTTCGCCGAGCTCTGGAAGTAGCGGTGTAGCGTGCCGCCTCAGGGCGGTGAGGACGCGGACGGCTTCCTTCGCACGTATCGACCGTCGAAGGTGGACGTCCACGTCCGGCCGCTGTCGCTCGACGCCTCCATGAGCTGACGCACCGTGTCTGGGGCGATGTTGAAGAAGGTGAGCTTCTGCTCGACGCGGCGGCCCTGCGGATCGAGCGTCCACCCGGTGAAGCGCATCGCGCCATCGCGGTACTCGCCGGTGTAGTCGAGCGGCCCGCCGCTGTCGGCCATCCACACCTGACGCCAGCGCCGCAGGCTGGTGTCGTAGTAGTTGAAGCTCTTCCCCTCTCCGGCTCCGGCCGCCCGCCAGTTCTCGAGCAGCACGCAGTGCTCGAGGATCGGCTGAATCTCGTTCGTCCCCAACTGCTGGCCGGGCTGCGGCGTCGCGAGCGCCCACGGCGTCACGTCCCACTGTCCGATCCAGAAGTCGAGCTGCTTCGCCTCCGGCATGGCGCGGCACGGATAGCGGGTGGCCTCGGCCATCGCGAGCGTCGCGGCGAACCGCGCCTCGCCGCGAATCGGGTCTAGGTCGTGCTCGGACTGAAGCTGCTGTGGCGGCAGTCCCCGGCGCGCGGCGGTGTCGAGGTGCGCGAGCGCGCGCTCGCGATCACCGAGTCGTGCGTACGCGCGGGCGAGCCGGAACTGCACGCCGACCGGCTGAAAGCCGATCCGCGCCGCCCGCGCGAGCGCTTTCACCGCCCCACCATAGTCGCCGAGTGCATGACGCGACGCTCCGAGCCGGAACCACGCGTAGCCACCCGTCGAGTCAAGCGAGACGGCCCGCTCGTACTCGCGCGCCGCGGTGGACCAGTCGGAGCGCTGAAAGGCGGAGTCGGCGACGGCAGTCGTGGCCGAGGGCTGTGCCGACGTGCGCGATGCCGGCGCAGCCGACAGCGCGAGGACGCCGAGGCACGTAAGACGACGCAGTGATGCAAGCGAGCCGATGGTCATAGTGGCGCCGGGTTCGAGTTCGGGGAGATGGACCCCGGTCATGCCACGCCGGTCAGCGGATCGCTCGTCGTTGGACGATCTTGCGCGAAGACTCGCCGTGCTCTCTCCCGAACGAAGTCGCCAATGTCACTTCAGCTTTCTCGCCGTAGCGCACGATCGTTCGCGCTCGTGCTCCTTCTGTTGGCGACGCGTGCAACGCCGAGTGCGGCCCAGCGCACGCCCACGGCGCCGGCGCACGGGCCGCTTCGCGCGGACGAGCAGGTGCGTGGATGGACCATCCTCTCCGACCACGAGTCCGACGATCTGGCCGTGATCGCCGTGGCGCGGCGCTACGACATCGATCACCTCGAGCTGTCGCACCACGTGGTGATGGATCTCAACGAGGTACGTGACGAGCGGAAGCGCGGGCTGGTGAACCGGCTCACCGACTCGGCGCACGCCGCGGGCATCCGCGAGGTCGTGGTGTGGGATCACGCGCTCTATGAGCTCACCTACTACCCGGAGCGCTTCCGGACCGGGCCGGGCGGCACGATCGATCTCGACGATCCCGCGTTCTGGGCGTGGCTCAAGCAGGATTACCGCGAGATGCTCGACCGCGTGCCGGCGGTGGACGGCATCGTATTGACCTTCATCGAGACCGGAGCGCGCGCCGAGCGGCAGCACTCACGCCGCATGACCACACCGCAGGAGAAGCTGGCGGCCGTCGTGAATGCGGTGGCCGACGTCGTGATCGGCGAGCGGCACCTGAACCTGTACGCGCGCACCTTCTCGTACACCCACGAGGAATACCGCGCGGTCATCGGCGCGATCGACCGCTTCCATCCGGGCGTCCGCCTGCTGATGAAGGAGACGCCGCACGACTTCTTTCTCACCCACCCGAACGACTTCTTCGCCGGCACCATCGCGCGCCCGACGGTGATCGAGTTCGACGCGGCGGGGGAGTTCAACGGCCAGGCGATGATCGCCAGCACCTGGCCGGAGTACATGCTCGGTCGCGCGCGCGATCTGCTGCGGCGGCCGCACGTGATCGGCTACACGGCACGCACAGACCGGTATGGCGGCACGCGGATGATCGGTCACCCAGCGGAGATCGATCTGTACGCGCTGGCGCGATTCGTCCGCGATCCGCGCGTCACGGCCGACCGAGTGACGTCGGCGTTCGCCACCTCGCACTACGGCGCGGCGGCAGCGCCGTTCGTCGCTCGCGCCTTCCGCAACGCGTTCGACATCGTGACGAGCAGCCTGTACACCCTCGGCACGAACGTCGCCAATCACTCGCGCCTCGACTACGACGCCTACGTGTCGAGCTACGCGCGGCACGTGAGCGGCAAGTGGATCGAGCCGCCGGTGGCGCACGTGCGGCACGGCGTGAACCGCGATCTGCATTACTGGCGCGACGTGGTCAACCGGCTCGCCCCACCGTCGGCCAAGGAGCCGCGGGGTGGGGGTGCACAGTGGAACGAGGTCCCTTGGGTGCGTGACAGCGGATGGATCCAGCCGGGCGAGCAGATGGACGAAGCCACGCTCCGGATGGTGATGACGGAGAAGCACTGGGGCGTCGCGCGGGCGACCGAGTCGCTCCGGGCGATCGAGGCCGGCCGGCGCGTACTGCGGCCCGCCGACTATGCGGAGCTGCACACGCTGTTCGAGCGCACCCTGCTCACCGCACGACTGCACGAGGCGGTGGCGTCGGCGTACTTCGGCTACCGGGTGTGGACGCGCGGCGAGGCGTTCCGCACGCCGGTAGTGAGGAGTGCCATCCGCGACGGGCTGCGCGACATCGTGACGGTCTCCGCGCTGATTCGGGCCTACCCGACACCGCCGCCAGCGGGACAGTGGGAGTGGGCGAAGGATGCGGATCAGGCGATGAAGTATCGGGAGTGGATTACCGGGGGGTGGGCGAAGTACGGAGGGGTGAGGTTTCCCTAACTGCCACTGCCGTACCGAGTACTGGAGTACCCAGTACCCGGACTCTCGCGACTGCTCCCCTGAAGGCACAGCGCGTCCTCGATCAGGACGCGCTGTTCTTATTTGGGCTGACCAGGTCGCGATGCTGAGGTGCATTCCGGAAGCGTCCAACGCGTACCAGGTACTCCGTACGTCAGTCGTACTCGGTACTTCAGTTGCCGTTGAATCCATCGACCACTTGGACCAG
>DATFOL010000071.1:0-8057 GCA_035265545.1 Gemmatimonadaceae bacterium
CGCCGGATCCAGGCGTCGAGCGTGCGGATCTCGGCGTCGGTGAGGCCCGAGTACGCCTTCGCGAACGGCACGAGCGAGTCACCCTCGCGCAGGGCGAAGGTGTAGTCTGTGTGGAGCAGTGCGCGCCGCCCATGGCCGGGCTGCGCGTAGATCATCACGGCATCCACGCTGAACGGCTCGACCTTCCACTTCCACCACGCGCCCTTGCGTCGTCCGACGCCGTACTCGGAGTCGAGACGCTTGAGCATGAGACCTTCGGCGCGCTGCTCGCGTGCCGCGCGACGCGCCGCGCGAGCGTCTTTCCACGTGGTGAGTGGGATGGTGGTCGAGAGCACGAAGGCGAAGGTGAGCGCCGTGCCTTCCACGACGCGTGCCAGCTCGGCGCGACGATGCGACAGCGGCTCGTCACGCAGATCGCGGCCTTCGAGCTCGAGCAGATCGTACGCGACGAGCACCACCGGTACGTCGGCGAGGATCTTCGGCCCGAGCGTCTTGCGCCCGATGCGTCGCTGGAGCTGCGCGAACGGGAGCGCGGCGCCGTGCTTCCACGGCATGATCTCGCCGTCTAGCACCGTGCCATCCGGCAGATGCGCCGCGGCTTCGGCGAGCTCGGGAAAGCGATCGGTAACCAGCTCGCCGCCGCGCGACCACACGTAGGTGCGTCCCTCGCGCCGGATCACCTGCGCGCGGATCCCGTCCCACTTCCATTCGGCCTGCCACTCGCGTGGATCGCCGAGCGACTCGAGCTCGCCCTCCAGCGCGTACGCCAAGTAGAACGGGAACGGGCGCGAGACGTCCGCGTCGCGGCTGTCCAGCGCGACGAGCGCGGAGAAGCTCTCGGCCGTCGGCGTCCAGTGTCCGCTCAACCGATGCGCGATCACCCCTTCGTCCACTCCGCTCACCTGCGCGAGCGCGCGCGCCACGAGCTGCTCCGACACACCGACACGAAAGCTGCCGGTGATCAGCTTGTTCCAGATGTAGCGCTCGGTGCCGGACAGATCGCTCCAGGCTGCGAGCACGGCGACGCGCTGCTCGTCCTCGGACATTGCCGCCAGAGGAAGGAGGCGCTCCGAGACCCATCGGTGCAGCGGCTCGGCATCGATGCCAGCCGCCGGCACATCCGTCTGCGGCAACAGCAGCGCGATCGTCTCGGCGAGATCGCCCACGCTGTGGTAGCACTCGTCGAACAGCCATTCGGGGACGTTCGCGACTTCCATGGCCCACTGTGCGATGCGCCGAACCGGGATCAGGCGCTTCGGTCGCCCACCCGCGAGAAAGTACACCGCCCATGCGCCATCCGCGGGATCGGCCTCGCGGAAGTAGTCGAGCATCGCCGCGACCTTCGCGTTGGTCGAGGTCGTCGAGTCGATGCGCGAGTAGAGTCGCGCGAAGCGCCTCATGCTTCGACCGTCTCGTCGGTTCCGTCCACGGCGACTGGCTGCTCGTCGTTCTCGCCTTCCCAATGGCTCGCGATCGACCGTGCATTCAGTCCGCGCTCGGTCAGATACCGCACTACCTGCTCTCGATAGCCGTGCGTCACCCACACGTTCTCGGCGCCCGTCGCCTCGATCGCGCCGAGCAGCGCCGGCCAGTCCACGTGATCGGAGAGCACGAAGCCACGGTCGATCCCGCGCCGGCGCCGCGCGCCGCGTACCTGCATCCAGCCGGATGCGAACGCGGTGGAGACGTCGCCGAAGCGGCGAAGCCAGGTGCTCCCGGCCGCCGACGGCGGCGCGACGATCAGGCTCCCGGCGTAGCTCGTTCCTTTAGGCTGCGCGGAGACCGGCGCCGTCTCGTTCAGCGCGACGCCGCTCGCGCGGTAGTCGAGCGTCAGCCGCTCGACCGCGCCGTGGGTGTAGACGGGGCCGATGCCCGCGCCGAGCACTCCGGCGAGCACGCGTTGAGCCTTGCCCAACGCGTATGCATAGACCAGTGATGCGCGCCCCTGCTCGGCGTTGTCGCGCCACCACGCGCGCAGGTCGGCAAAGGTCTGCTGTTGGGCCGACCACCTGTAGATCGGCAGACCGAACGTCGATTCGGTAATAAAAGTGTGGCAGCGCACCGGCTCGAACGGCGAACACGTGGGATCGGGCTCCGTCTTGTAGTCGCCCGAGACCACCCACACTTCGCCGCGGTGCTCGAGTCGCACCTGTGCCGAACCGAGGATGTGTCCCGCCGGCACGAGGGTGAGCGACACCCCGCCGATCGTGCGTGTCTCACCGAAGCCGAGCAGCTCGATCGACGCCTGCTCGCCGAGCCGCGTGCGCAGGACGCGCGAGCCCTCGCTCGAGGCGAGGTAGTGCCGGCTGCCCCACCGCGCGTGGTCGCCGTGCGCGTGAGTGATCACCGCGCGATCGACCGGGAGCCACGGGTCGATGTACAGGTCGGCGGCTGGGCAGTGAAGACCGTGATCGGTGAGACGGAGCATGCGGCGAAGTGGGCGAGCACGACGGTGGCCGCAGCATCATCGAGCAAGAACCGTGACGCCTGCGCCGGCCTCGGGAATCGAAACGAGCCCCGGCGCAATGCCGGGGCTCGATCGCTCTACACCCACTCGCTGCCCGCTGCTCAGGGACGCGGCGTCAGCAGCTGCCCTTCGGCGACGGGGCTCACGTCGAACGTGCGCGATGTGCTACCCGTCCTGCCGGCGTTGTCGGTGACGCGCGCCGTGACGGTGACCGACGTCTTGCCTTCGGGCAGGATGAACGAGCCGCCCGCGACCCAGCTCGCCGTGGTGGTGACATGACCGTTGCCGCGATGATCGAGCACGCTGCCGGCGATGTCGAACGCGGGCGCGAGATTCTTCCCGGCCGGAACGATCGCGCCGTTGCCGCGGCGGAAGTCCACGTCGAAGGTGAACGAGAGACCCGGGAAGTTGCGGTTGTCGCCGAAGGTGGCGAACTGCGTCCCGTCACGGATGAGGCCCACCGGGTTGGTGATGCCTTCACCATTCTCGTTGACACCGATGCCGGCACCACTGCGGTCGAGCGCCTCGACCTGGAAGAAGGTGAACGATCCGCCCGTTGCCGTGCCGAGCGCGATGCTCGACGGATCACGCGGGCCGACCAGTGTGACCACAGGACCGTCGTAGTCATCGACGCCGTCCCCGCCGACGGCCGCCGGTGCCGGCGTGAGCGCCTGACCGGTGGTGCGCTGCTTGTCGATCTTCACCTTCACGACGTCGGTGCCGACGTTGCCCTCGGCATCGCGAACGCTCGCGGTGATCGTGAAGTTCTTCACCTCGTCGCCGAACGATTCGAGCACGTGCCAGCCGACCCAGATCGTCACGCCCTTCCCGGGCGAGTCGTCGGTGCCCAGGGTGTTGAAGAGGTTGGCGAGGTTGGTGTTGCGGGGAATGATCGTGCCGTCGGGAGCGATCATGTCCGCGTCGATCAGCACGGAAAGGCCGGGAAAGTTCGGGTTGACCTGCCCGAGCAGCGCGGTGTTGCGGATGTTGATGCTCTCGTTCGCGGCCACGTCGGCGTCGGCAGTCACGGTCTCGATCACGATCGAGAATGCCGAGCCACCGACGAGGGAACCCGCGCCGGCCTTACCTGCTCCGCCGGCGACGGCGTCGTCGTTGAGCGGCGAAGTGATGCGTACGACGGGTCCTTGCTTGGCTGCCGTCTTCTGGGCCTGCTCGTTGGCGTAGTCGCCACTCGGCGCCGTGACGGTGCGCTCGTAGTCCTGGCACGCCGCCGCGACAGCCGCTGCGGTCATCAGGATCACATGCTTGATGTTCACTCGCATTTCGTGTTTGCCTCTTACAGGACGTTGACTGTGAAGGAGCGGATGCTCCGTTGATCGCAGCGCGTGGGACAGCCAGCGCGCGCTCGTGGTGAGCGACGCGCCTGCGGCCACCAGGTTGAATGCGGAGGAACACGGCGCGGCCTCGCGCTCGATCGTGTTCCTTTCAGCGACGACGCTTCGCGCCAATCCAGCGTCGCCTCGCCGTCGATCACGCGCCCAAGTGTGGGCTCGATGGCACGTGCATCACCGGCACGTTCGGGCTGACGTGTGAGCCGCGTCGTTTATTCCGCACCTACGCCGGCGCGTCGCCAGGAGTCACTGGCGCCTGCGGAGACCGCAGTCGGTGCGACGGAACATCTGAGGGCGGAATCGGGTCGGGCTGTCAATCGAAGCGCGTGGCGTAGCCGCGCACCGCTCTTACCGCCCGGTCCGCTGGTTTTCTTCGCTACCGCTGGCCCGCTGCGTCGCCGTGTGTGCGAGCCGCGGTCGCACGGCTTTTGAACGTTCCCGCCCACGAGTACCTTGCTCGCTCGTCACGCACACCGAGCCGGAGGCAGACATGTGGGAGCCGGGCAAGCCAAGCCAGAACGAGAACGAGTATTTCGCGCGGCGCGACGCCGAGTGGCTGAAGGAGCAGCGTGCCAAGCTGGACGCCGAGCGGTCCACGAGGGGAGCGGAGATGCGGTGCCCTCGCTGTGGGGCGACGCTGGCGTCACGTCAGTACAAGGGCGTTGCCCTGGACAATTGCCCGAGCTGTCATGGCGTATGGCTCGACGCGGGCGAGCTCGCGATGCTCGCTCATGAGTCGGAGCGCGATCTCCTGCGGCTCGCCGGGGAGCTCGAGCGCCCGGGGAGCTGATCGTCGTCGGGAGCGGTGATCACAGCCTCCCGGCAGAGGGCCGCCACGCGCATTCCGGGGAGTATTCGAGAGGGTCCGGGTACCGGGTACGTCGGTCGTACTCGGTACTTCAGTGCCCCAATCCAGACAGCACCTCCCCCAGCAAGTCCACTCCGGCCCTGATCTCCCGCTCGTCGAACCCGCCGTAGCCGAGCACCAGGGCTCGGTCGGGCGGAGCGTCGCGCAGATAGAACTTCGAGAGCGCCCACGATCGAACCCCGCGAGCCATCGCGGCCTGCTGCACTTCGACGTCGTCGAATCCTGGCGCGAGCCGCGCGAGCAGGTGCAGCCCCGCGGGATCCGCGCGTACCGTCAGCATGTCCCCCAGTCGTGCCGCCGCCGCGTCGACCAGCACCGCCTGGCGCTCGGCGCACAGGCTGCGCACGTGCCGGATGTGCCGGTAGTAATGCCCCTCGCCGATGAAGTCGGCGAGCACCTGCTGATGGGCGGTCGGCGTGTGGCGGTCGACCGTCGACCGCGCGGCGCGGAACGCGTCGATCAGCGCGTCGGGGACCACCATGTACCCGAGCCGCAGCCCCGACACCAGCGTCTTGCTGAAGGTGCCGACGTAGAGCACACGCGGCGCCGAGCCATCGCCGCGCTCCGCCTCGAGCCCCTGCATGCAGGGTAGCGGTCGGCCGGTGTAGCGGAACTCGGAGTCATAGTCGTCCTCGATGATCCACGCATTGCTCGAACGAGCCCAGGCGAGTAGCTGAAGTCGTCGCGCCGCGGACATCACGACGCCAAGCGGGAACTGGTGCGACGGCGTCACGCAGGCGAGGCGAGCGTCCCTGAACGCGCGCACTCCCGCGGCGACGTCGAGACCGTCGTCATCCACCGGCACCGGCACCAGTCGTGCGCCCGCGCCCTCGAACGCCACGCGCGCGCCCACGTAGCCCGGATCCTCGACCCACACTCGGTCGCCGACATCGAGCAGCAGCTGCGCGGCGAGATGCAGCGCCTGCTGCGCACCATTGATGACGAACACCTGCTCCGGCGAGCAGCTCACGCCGCGCGCCGTCGCGAGGTACTCGGCGATCGCGACCCGCAGCGTGGTCTCTCCGGCGGGATCGAGCTCGCCGAGATCGAGGTCGCCGCGCCGCCACCGCCGGCCGGCGAGCTGGCCCCACAGCCGGCGCGGGAAGGCGTCGTGCGCCGGGACGCCCACCTCGAACGGCACGTGTGGCCCAGGGGCGCGGATCAGCGCGGCGCCGCTCGTGACCAGGCCGCGCCCTCGCTCCGAGATGCGCGGCGGGGCCGGGTCGGCGTCGGTCGGCCCAGGTACTGCCTGCGTCCTCGATGCCGTTCGCTCGGCGCGCAGCGCCCGGCGTCGCGCCGGGCGCGGCACGCTGAGCAGCGCATCGGGAATCACTTCACGCGCCCGCGTCCCTCCTCCTCGGCGGCCGATCAGATAGCCTTCGCTACGTAGCTGCTCGTACGCCTGCAGCACCGTGTTGCGCGCCACGCCGAGATCACGCGCGAGTGCGCGGCTCGATGGCAGTCGCGCGCCGCGCGAGAGGCGGTCGGACAGGATCGCTTGCCGGAGGGCTTCGTATACCTGCCGGTAGAGCGGAACTCCCGATTCCGGCTCGACGGCGACGTGCACGACCGGGGACGCAGGCCCGCGGCGGCGCTTGATTGGCTCCATTATAGTTCGCGAATTTGGAGCTTGTGACGGTACCAAGCAACGGTCAGTTTCCCGTCGACCATTCACTCTTGCCCGGAGACCGTCGAGATGCACCACTCACTCCCCTCACTCGCCATCTCGGCCGCGGTGGCACAGCCCCGCTGGGGAGGCGCGTGATGACGCCGGTCGATCTGCTGCTCCTCGTCGTGCTCGCGATCCTGTGGGGCGGCTCCTACTTCTTCATCCGTGTCGCCGTGCCGGCATTTGGGCCGGCCGCGCTCGTCATGGCGCGGGTCGTCATCGGCGGCGTGCTGCTGTGGGGTTTCGCTCGCGCGCTCCGCAAGCCGATCGCGGTTCGCGAACATCTGCCGCGGCTCGCCGTGCTCGGCCTGCTGAACGCAGCACTCCCCTACCTGCTCATCTCGGTGGCGGAGTTGCGCCTCACGGCCTCGTTCGCCGCCATCCTCGGTGCCACCGTGCCTCTCTTCGCGGCCGCATTCGGCGCGCGCCTGCTCGGCGAGCGGTTGAGCGCCGGACGAGTAGGGGGACTCGTGCTCGGCATCGTCGGGGTCGCGATCATGGTCGGCTGGGGCCCGATGGCACTCGACCTCACAGGCGTGCTGTCGGTGCTCGCGATGCTCGTCGCGTCGGCCAGCTACGCGAGCGCCGGGATCTACACGAAGCTCCGGCTCAAGGGCGTGTCGACGTACTCGCTGGCGTTCGGGCAGCAGGTCGGGGCGCTCCCGTGGCTCCTCGTGCCTGGCATCGTGCTCACGCCGAGGACCGCACCGCCGGCGGTCGCGTGGGGCTCGCTGCTCGCGCTCGGTGCGCTCTCGACGGGCGTCGCCTATCTGCTGTTCTTCAAGCTGCTCGAGCGCGTGGGGCCGACGAAGACGACGACGGTCACCTATCTCATCCCGTTCGTCGGCATGCTCGCCGGCTCGCTGGTGCTCGGTGAGCCACTCACGGGCGGGATGCTCATGGGGCTCGTGCTCGTGCTGTGCAGCGTCGTGCTGGTGAACGAGGTGCGCGTCGGACGCTTGTGGCCCGTACGCGCGCCGTCGCGGAGCGGATCGTGAACGCCTTTTCATCCGCTCCCCCGACGCGGGGGGACGCCGGCGACATCGTCGAGACGTACCAGCGATTCCGACCTAGCCCAACGACCACCCGGCACGCGGGCGCCGATCAGGGCGACGTCGATCCGATGGTAACGGAGTCCGTGAGCGCCCCGGCATCCCGCGACGAGTTGCCGACAGTGATCACGTAGCGTCCCGGCGGCACTCGCCACCGCTTGGCCGCGTCGTCCCACACGCCGAGCGGATGATGCGTCGCTGCCGGGTCGATGACCATCGACACCACTTTGCGCTGACCGGGCTCGAGCCAGACCTTCTCGAACGCGACGAGCCGCTTGGGCGGCTCGCCAACGCCGTCGGGGAACCCGATGTACACCTGCGGCACTTCTGCGCCGCGGCGCCGGCCGGTATTCGTGACGGCGACGCGCACCGTGATCGGACTGGCTCCGCTCACGCTGCGTGGGCTGACGATGAGATTCGACAGCTTGAACGTCGTGTACGAGAGCCCGTAGCCGAATGGGAAGCGCGGCGTGATGCGGTTCGCGTCGAACCAGCGGTAGCCGATCTGCAGCCCCTCGCTGTACTCGACGGTGGTGGGAGCGCTGCGTCCGAACCCTCCCCCACCGACGACGCGCACGGGCGCGCCGCTGGTGTCGACGCCGGGCCAGCGCCGAGGTGTGTTCGCCGGCAGATCGGCCTCACGCATCGG
>DATFOL010000072.1:0-4764 GCA_035265545.1 Gemmatimonadaceae bacterium
CCGGCCGGCACTGGGCACTGCGTCGACGTCCCGACGCAGGACAGGCGGTCGCGGGTCACGACGACCACGGCGTTCGGGACGCTGGGCTTTCCCGTCCCGTCGATGACGGTCGCGCCAACGAGCGCCGTGCTCTGCGCGACCGCGGTGGTGCTGGTCAGCAGTAGTGCCGCGCCAACTCGCACCAGGCATGGGTACAGAGGCATGTATCGAATACGCGGACCCGGTGCATGTCGCTGGTAGAACGGATGAACGGATCCGCGTCGCCGCTACCCTCGCGCGGACGGCGTAACCGTCGGGACGAGCGCGTCCTCCGGCAGCGCCACCGCGGGAGGATAACGGTCCGGCAGCATGATTGGCATCGGGGGGTGCAGCTCGAGCTCGTCGTCGAGGCGGAAGTCGCGCACGGCGAAGCGCTTCACCTCCTTGCCCTCGAGCTTTAGCGATGCGGACACCTTCATCGAGCCGAGCGAGATCGCGCGGATCCGGCCGTCGAGGATGCGCAGATGGACGGCTTCGAGATCGAACAGCACGATCAGGTCGAACACGAGCGAGCGTGCGGCCATGCCCGCCACCAACAGATCCAGCGAGAGCTTGTGCGGTGACTTGATGCTGTGCTTCGCCAGCGTGGCGACGCTCGGCTCACCCGGCGGATGGATCATCGGATCGGCGTACGAGCGGAACTGCATGGCCGAGAGCCATCCCTCGACGAGGATCTTGCTGATCGGGACGTCGGCGAGCCCCTTCACCATGGCTTCTTCCACCTCGTGTCCGACGCCGTTCCAGAAGCCGGGAGCGAGCGCCGCGCCGATCTTCTGCTTGACGTCCAGCTCGATGCAGTCCTTGGCCACCTTGCCGAGCTGCTCGCGTATCGGGTCGCCATCGAGACCGAGGGCGAGCGCGAGCGTCGGCTCCGTGCGCGTGGACATGATGCCTCCTCAGTCGAGCGATGAGCCGGTGAGATCGAGCACCGAACGCTGGTGCTCGACGTGCGAGCGCAGGCTGACACTCACTTCGACCAGCGACCCGCTGGCATCCACTACCTCGGCGAACTGCGGCTGAAGGCGCAGGCGCGGGACGATCTTTGGCGGTGGCCAGATGGTTCGAGCACCCACCGTGCTCGCGGCGGCGGCGGCGAGCACCGCGAGTGTCGCGGCGAACCAGCGAAGCCAGTCGCGATATCGCAGCCCAGGTCCCGTCTCGGCGACCGCAGGGGGCCGCGCCTGCAAAGTCAGCACGACCAGGCTCTCGGCTCGAACTTGCCGCCCCGCGTCCGGCGACTGCGTTTGCACGACGTCCTCGGCGATCGTATCCACTGGCAGCACGATCCTGTAGTTTCGCAGGCCAGCGGCGCCGAGCATGCGGATGGCCGTCGCGCTGTCGCGGCCCACCACCATCGGCATCACCGGGATGCGCGCGACCGCGGGCGGCGTAACCGCGGGCGGCGGTGTGACCGCGGGTGGTGGCGAACGCACCGCCTGGGTGAGCACGATTTGCGTCGTGGACAGCAGGACGGTTCCAACCGCGGGACGTTGCCGCACCACCGTGCCGATCGATGTGGTGGCTTCGGCCGAATCCCACCGGATTCGGTTTCGCTCGATGCCGACCTCGCGAAGACGCTCGCGCGCGGCAGCGAGCGTCAGGCTCGTCACCTTCGGCATGACGACACGTGCGTCCCGCCCGATCCAGATCGACACGCTTCCGCCCACCGCCAGCCGCTGCCCGCTCTCCGGCTTCTGCACCGTCACGCGGCCGATGCGATCCGGCGACGTCACCGAAACTTCGAGCCGGTCCCCAACGAGCTTCGCGGCCCGCAGCGTGCGCTCGGCTTCGTCGTCGAGCAGTCCGATCACCCGCGGCACGCTCACCGAATCCGGCGGACGTGGAATGCCGCCGAGCGTGAGCCGTATCCCCACCACTTCGCGGACCAGCGTGCCCGCTGCAGGTTGCTGCTCCTCGATCTTGTTGACCGGGATCGACGTGCGATCCGATGGCACGATGGAATAGGTCACCGACCGGACGAGCCGGCGCGACATCATGCCCCGCAGGACGTTAATGGCAGTCATCGTGTCCATGCCGACGACGTTGGGCATGCGCGCCTGTGGCGGCTGTCGACTCACCGAGTCTTTACGGAGCGAGTCGCGGGCGCGAGCCGCAGCGACGACGGCCTTCAGAAACAGGTCGAACACGCGCTGCGCCGTCGAATCACGTACGGCGGCCGGGCCGTCCTGCGTCCCTCCACCGGCCGCCGGGCCATCCTGCGTCCCTCCACCGGCGGCCGGGCCATCCTGCGTCCCTCCACGCCTGGCCTTCGACGAGTCCTGCGCAGCCGGCGCGCCGAGCGGAGCGAGGAGAAGGGTCACGAGCACTGCGACCGCCGACATGCGCAAGCGGCGATGGTCGTGGCAGGACGAGGCGGTCGAGAACATGGTGCCTCCGGGCCGTGCGGTCGGTTCGTCATCACCACGATGTGACCGGACGGCAGGACACGCAAGGGCGCGTCGGGGCACACACGGCTTCGAATCCAGACCGGCGAAGCGACGACTACGACCGCGCCATCGCGTTGGAGATCTCGATCCCGGTGCGAACGATGACGGGGCGCGGCATTACAGCCGCGCCGTGAGCCGAAGCGCCGCCGAGTCGGCATGCGCAATCCGGGCATCGATCAGCATGACGAGGTCGCGGCGGATGTCCTCGCGCGAGAGAGACGGCGCGAAGTAGAGCGGCTCCAGCACCGATGCCCAGATGGAAGGACGTGTCACTCCTTTGGTGCGCTGCACCAGCCTCAGACCACCTCGATCCATGCGCCCGTTCGCGCCGTACAACCGGTCCGTCATCGTCGGGATGACCCTGCTGATGATCGTGCGCCGCGGCGCCAACGACTCGTCCCTCGCCAGGACCCGCAGACTGTCGACCAGCTCCGCGCGGCGCGTGCCGGGGAGGAGCGAGTCGGCGGCGGCCAGCGTGCGCTCCAGCAGCGGCACGCTGGCGAGCTCGCCCCATAAGGTGCGTCGGCGCCGCAGCCCGGCGGCGATCGTGAAGCTTTCGACGATCCCGTCCTCCTGTACGCCGCGCAGCAGCGTATCCGCGCGATCCACGCGATCGGCGACCAGGCGAGCTTCGATCTCGATGTCGCCCGTGCGAGCGGGTACCGGCGCCATTTGCACTCGTGCGACTGCAATCATGTAGCAGGCAGCCAGGGCACTGGCGAGTGCGAGTGCAGCCGCTACCGCCCTCGGCGGCGACTGGGGCCTCGCTCGACGGATCAACCTCGCCGTGACACCGGCGTCGCCGTACGCCGACAGCAGCCTGGACAACGGCACACCGGCGTCGAGCGCATCGAGAAAGTGCGACTCGAGCTCGTCGCGCACGCGCTCACGATCGGAGCCGCGCAGCCGCGCCCTGGCAACGGTGTCGTCCACCAGCGCGCGCGCTTCGTGCGGCAGTCGCGTCACGCCCGGCCGCCCGCCGGTGCGTCGAGCACGCCGAGCGCACGCATCGCTTGGGCGAGAGCGCGCCAGCTCTTGCGTTGCCGCACCAGTTCCTTCTGCCCCGCCGCGGTCAACGAGTAGTAGCGCCGCACCCGTCCCGCCTCGCCGTCGTCGGTTCGGCTGGAGACGAGTCCCTTCGCTTCGAGGTTGTAGAGCAGCGGATAGAGGGTCGACTGGCCCATCGCCAGCACCCCCTGCGACTCGCGCTCGAGCGCCTCGACCAGCTCGTACCCATACATCGCGCGGCGTGACAGCAGCTGAAGGACCGCCAGCGGCCCGCTCCCACGCATCAGCTCACGTTCGACAGGCATGGTGCAGAGAATAGCACGAAGTTCTTGACGGCATACTATGTGACACATAGTATAGCCTCGAACCCAGATCGGAGCGCGTCATGTCCGGCCAGCTTGCAGTGATCGCGACCCTCGCGGCGACGATGCTCGCGCCGAGCGTTGGCGCCCAGCGCGGGGACACCACCGTGAACGTGCTCGCCATCGAGCGACCGGGAATGGCCGGCGTCAGGGTGACGCGCGGTCTGCGCTATCAGGACACCCTCACGATGGACGTCTACCGGTCTCCGACGCACGCGCGCGGCACTCGGCGGCCGGCGGTGCTGTTCGTTCATGGCGGCCTCGTGGCGCGCGCATCCGGAGCCTCGCCAACGACGTGGGCCAGCTACCAGTCGTGGGGACGGCTCGTTGCCGCTTCCGGCTTCGTCGGCGTCACGTTCAATCACCGGCTCGATACCGACGAGGAGCTCGCCGCGCCGGAGCAGCAGATCCGCTCGGCGATGAGCTACGTGCGCGCGCACGCCGGCGAGCTCGACATCGACCCGGATCGACTCTGCCTCGCGTTCTACTCCGCCGGCGGACAGGTCGCGTCGGCGGTGCTGCGCGACCCGCAGCCGTTCGTGCGCTGCGTGGTTCTCCTGTACCCCTACCTCGATCTCGAGCATCATCGTCGCGCAACTCCCTTCCGCGGACCGATGGCCGCGGCGCACGTGGACTCCGAGGTCCCGCGCTATTCGCCCGCTGCGCTCCTCGCCCGCGATCCGTCCCGCCTGCCGCCGTTGTTCGTCGCGATGGCCGGTCGCGATGCCATCCCCCATCTCAACGAATCGATCGAGCGCTTCATGCGGGCGGCCCTCGCGAACCGCGTCCGCATCGACTTCGCACTGCATCCGACTGGGGTTCACGGCTTCGACCAGCGCGATCATGACGAGCGCTCGCGGGAGATCCTCGAGAGCGTCATGACGTTCTATCGCACCCACCTCTGATGC
>DATFOL010000073.1:0-12964 GCA_035265545.1 Gemmatimonadaceae bacterium
TCCGTATACCGCTTGATCTGGGAGTAGACCGTGTCGCTGAGCCCCAACCGCTTGTTCCGCAGCTCGTCGACGAACTCGGTGTCGAGCACGTCCTCGGGCTTGTCCACGTCGCGGACGGCTTCGAGAAGGCTGAGCGGGAGGAGGGAGTCGACGGTGGCGAGCATCTGCGACTTCGCGCGAGCGAATGCGGGGGGTGACGGCGGGCTGCCGTCGGAGGCAGGAATGACGAGCGCGACCACCGAAGCTAGCGGGAACCGAAGGCGCCCTCAATAGCTTCACCACGTGCGCTGCGCTTGCCGTGACTCGCGGCACGGCTCACATTGCCGCGCCTTCGGCGTGAGGAATGACCGACCATGCCGCAATTCGTCACTCGCATCCCCATATCTCGTCGCGCCGCAGCCCCTGCGACGGCGCAACGCACGTACCCGAACGATCGCGTCCGCGTAACGGACGCCTACAGTCGGCGGCTCGCCGCGCTGCGCACGCGCGCGCCGGACACGCTTTGCGCCCGCGTGCGTCGCGAGCTGCGCGCCGCGGGCGAATCGATCACTCGTCCGGAGTGATCGAGCGCGCACTGGCGGGACTGCTCGTCGCAGCCACGGTCGCGCTCGCTGCCCGGCGCGCCCACGCGCTCAGCCTCGGCGGCGTGGCGGCTGCCGTCGGCGTCGGCGGCGCCGCCGTTGCGGCCGGGTGGGGCTGGGGGGTGCTGCTCATCGGATATTTCGTCGCGTCCATCGCCCTCTCGCGACTCCGCGGCGCGGAGAAGGCCCAGCGTACCGGCGACGTCGTGGCAAAGGGCGGTGCGCGCGACGCGTTCCAGGTCGTGGCGAACGGTGGACTGTTCGCCGTGATGGCGCTCGCGGCCGAAGCGCTCGCGCCAGGCTCGCTCCCCGCGCGCACGTTCGCCGCCGCGGCGCTGGGCGCGCTCGCCGCTTCGGCGGCCGACACCTGGGCGACGGAGATCGGCAGCCTCGCATCGCGGCCGCCGCGCTCGATCCTCACCTGGCGCCCCGTCGCGCCGGGGACATCGGGGGGCGTGAACCTGCTCGGCATGCTCGCGATGGTAGCGGGAGCGGCCTTCGTCGCGTTTGGAGGGCGGGTGCTTGCGATCGAGGTGCCGATCGCGGCAGTCGTGCTCGCCGGCTTCCTCGGCGCGATCGCCGACTCGATCGTGGGCGCGACCCTGCAGGATCGGCGGTGGTGCGACACCTGCCAGAAGAGCACGGAGCGGATGGTGCATGGCTGTGGCACCCCGACGCGCCACGCCGGTGGGCTCACGGTGGTGGACAACGATCTCGTCAACCTCATCGCGACGTTCGCCGGCGCCGCCATCGCCGCCCTCATCGTGCACTCCCGCGCTGCCGCATGACCGCTCCCTCATCGAGCGTCGACGTCATCGTCGTCGGTGGCGGCCCCGCGGGGGCCTCCACCGCCTACTTCCTCGCGCGCGCCGGCGCGCGCGTGCTGGTGCTCGACCGCGCCGTCTTTCCCCGCGTGAAGCCCTGCGCCGAGTATCTCAGCCCGCAGGCGTCACGGATTCTCAGCGACATGGGCGCACTCGAGGCGGTGGACCGTGCGGGTGCCGCGCACCTGACCGGGATGGTGATCCGCGCACCCAACGGCGCAACCCTGCGCGGCGACTTCGCGGCGGGCCACGGCTTCCGCGCCTTTCGCGATCGTGGCCTTGCGCTGCGCCGCATCGCTCTCGATCCGATCCTGCTCGACCGGGCCCGCGCCGCGGGCGCCGAGGTCTGCGAGGGTGTGCGCGTGACGGACGTCGTGCGCCACACACACGGCCGCGTCGCCGGAGTGCAGGTGCTGCGTTCGTCGGGCGAGCGGGAGATGTTGCGCGCGCCGCTCGTCGTCGGTGCCGACGGGCTCCGCTCGCTCGTCGCGCGGCGACTCGGACTCTCACGCCTCTCGCGCTGGCCGCGCCGTCTCGGGCTCGTCGCGCACTTCGAAGGGTTCGGCGACATGCAGGAGTGGGGGGAGCTACACGTCGAGCGCGACGTGGGCTACGTCGGCCTCGCCACCGTCGACGGCGGACTGACCAACGCCGCGATGGCGGTGCCCGCGAAGTTCGCGCGCTCGGTGAGCGCACAGCGTGAGCGATTCTTCATGGACTGGCTCCGCGCACGCCCGCAGCTCGCGCCGCGCCTGCGCGGTGCCCGCCTCGCATCACCGGTGCGGGTGACCGGCCCCTTCTCGTCGCACGCGCGGCGGTCGTGGGCGCCCGGTGCCGCGCTCGTCGGCGACGCCGCCGACTTCTTCGACCCGTTCACGGGTGAGGGAATCTACACCGGCCTACGGGGCGGCGAGCTGCTCGCTCCGTACGTGCTCGCCGCGCTCGGCGCGACGTCGGCGCGCGACGCGGATCGCGCGCTGGCGCGCTACCACGGCGCACGCCGGAGCGAGTTCGCCGGCAAGTGGATCGTCGAGCGGCTGATCGGCGCGGCGGTGGGGTGGGCGCCGGCGATGAACTACTTCTCGCGCACGCTCGAGGCGCGAAAGGACATGGCCGATCTCCTCGTCGGCGTCACGGGCAACTTCGTGCCGGCGCGCGAAGTGTTGCGTCCGGGCTATCTCCTCAATCTCTTTCGTTCCTCGAGCAGCTCCCCCGCGCCAGGCGCATGACGATCGATCCCGATTCATTCCGCAGCGTCCTCGGACGGTTCGCCTCCGGCATCACCGTCGTCACGACACGCGACGGCGAGGAGCGGGACGTCGGGATGACGGTGAGCGCCTTCTGCTCGGTGAGCCTCAAGCCGCCGCTCGTGCAGGTCTGCGTCGATCGCGCGGCGTCGCTCTTCGCGGCGCTCGCCGCGAGCTCGCGCTACGGCGTGAGCATATTGGCCGCCGAGCAGGAAGCGCTGTCGCGTCGGTTCGCCACGGCGGATTCGAGCCGGCGCTTCGACGGCATCGGCTATCGGCGCGGCGAGAGCGGCGTCGTCCTGCTCGACGATGCGCTCGCCCATCTCGAATGCAAGATCGTCGCGTCGCACGAGGCGGGCGACCATACGATGTTCGTCGGCGAGGTGGAGAGCGCGATGGCGCAAAGCGCGAGGCCCCTGCTCTACTACCGCGGCGGCTACGCGCAGTTGGAACGCTAGCCGCAGGTGTTCGTCCCCAAGCGCCGCCGAGGCGTCGAGATCCTCGACGACCCCGCCACGCCGCCCGCTGTGCGCGAGCGATCGCTGCGCGATGTCGGGCGGTCGAACACGCTCCTCGGCGGCACGCGCGCCGTGCTCGCCGAGCTCGCGCGGCTGTGGCCCTCGCTCGGGTCGGCGTCCACCCTGCTCGACGTCGGGACTGGGCTGGCGGACATCCCGCAGCGCGCGAGGGAGCTGGCCATTCGCGCCGGTGTATCCCTGTGGGTCGTCGGAGTGGATGAAGCGGAGACGCTCGCGCGCGCGGCCCAGCGAGCGCTCGATGGCAGCGTCTGCGCGGATGCGCGGTGGCTGCCCTTCGGGGACGGAGCGATCCGCGTCGTCACCTGCTCGCAGCTGCTGCATCACTTCCCCGATGACGAGATCCCGGCCGTGCTGCGCGAGCTCGACCGGGTGGCCCGCGACCACGTCGTCGTGAGCGATCTGCGGCGGAGCTGGATCGCTGCCGGGGGGTTCTGGCTCCTCGCCTGGGTGCTGGGCTTCCATCGAGTCACGCGCCATGACGGCACGGTCTCGGTGCTGCGGGGATTCACAGCGGATGAGCTGGCCGCTCACGTGCACGCGGCCATTGGACGTCGGCCGGAGGTGCGCAGGCATCTCGGCTATCGACTCACCGCCACCTGGCGGCCGAGTGGTTCGAGCCAGGGCGACCCGCCGGCAATCGCCGGTTCGCGCGCAGGCGGCTAGTGTTCTTCGGATGACCGGCTCACTTCCCCCACTCGAGCTCGGCCCGATGCCCGTCGGCCGTCCGATGACGACCGTCGACGAGCAGCTCGTGCGCGCACCGCTCGAGCGCATCTTCCGGCTCGCCGCCGAGGTGGAGCGCTGGCCGGCGCTCCTGCCGCACTACCGCTACGTCCGTTTCACCGAACGCCGCAGCGACGGCGGCGGGATCGTCGAGATGAGCGCGTCGCGCCCGTTCGGCGTCGTGCGCTGGCCGACCTGGTGGAAGTCGCGCATGCGCGTGCATCCGCTCGCCGGCCCCGTGCCTCCGTCCATCCGGTTCAGCCATATCGAGGGAGTCACGAAAGGGATGGAGGTGGAGTGGAGCTTCCAGACCGTCGCCGATGGAACCCACGTGCGCATCGTGCATGTTTGGGAAGGGCCGGGAATGTCGAAGGCAGGCGAGACCGCGGCGACACTGGTCATCGGACCGGTGTTCGTGCATGGGATCGCGAGCCGGACCCTGGCCGGCCTGGCCACGCACGCGGAGCGTGGACTGGTGACCGGGGGCGGAACATGAGCATCAAAGGGGGACGCGGTGGCTGATCGGCGGCGAGTGGCGGTGACGGGGATCGGAGCGGTGACACCGATCGGCTCGGGACGCGAACGGTTGTGGCAAGGGCTGCGGGCCGAGCGCTCGGCGGTCGGGCGGCTCACGCGCTTCGACCCGTCGATGTACCGCAGCCACAATGCGGCCGAAGTGAACGACTTCGACGCGAAGGACTACGTCGAGCACAAGAAGGTGAAGCGCCTCGACCGGTATGGCACCTTCTCCGTGGCATGCGCGAAGCAGGCGATCGAGGACGCGGGGATCGACATGGCGCGTGAGGATCGCGAGCGAATCGGCGTGATGATGGGCAGCGCGCTGGGCGGCATCCGGATGGCGGAAGAGCAGCTCGCCGTCTTCCTGTCGCAGGGGCTGCGCGCGGTGGAGCCCGGCCTCGCGCTCGGCGTGTTCGGTGGCGCGTCGAGCTGCAACATCGCGATCGAGCTCGGCGCGCAGGGGCCGAACAGCACCAACGCGATGAGCTGCGCCTCGGGGACGGTGGCCGTCGGCGAGGCCTTCCGCGCGATTCGCGACGGCTACGCCGACGTGATGTTCGCCGGCGGCGCGGAGGCGCCGCTCGCTCCGCTCTGCTACGGAGCGTTCGCGATCATCCGCGCGATGTCCACTCGCGACGACGATCCGTCGGCCTCGTCGCGTCCGTTCGACAAGGATCGCGACGGATTCGTGATGGGCGAGGGAGCCGCCATTCTCATACTCGAGGAATTGGAGCGTGCTCTGGCCCGCGGCGCGCACGTGTATGCCGAGGTGGTGGGTTACGGCACGAGCAACGACGCGCATCACATGACGGCGCCGCGGCCGGACGGCTCGCAGGCCGCGCGGTCGATGCGGCTCGCGCTCGGCGACGCGGGGCTCGCGCCGCACGAGCTGTCGTACGTCAACGCGCACGGCAGCTCCACACCGCTCAACGACCCGACCGAGACGCTCGCCGTGAAGGCTGTCTTCGGCGACCATGCGTCGCGGCTGCAGGTGAGCAGCACGAAGGCGTACTACGGGCATGCGCTCGGCGCATCGGGTGCAATCGAGCTGGCGATCACCGCGCTCGCGCTCGAGCAGAAATGGCTGCCGCCCACGCTGAACCTCGACATCCCCGACCCCGGGTGCGACCTGGACTACATCCCGAAGGTCGGTCGCGACGCCGACGTCGAGTACGCGTTGAGCAACAGCTTCGGCTTCGGCGGGATCAACGCGGCGGTGGTGCTGAAGCGGCACGACGGGGTCTGACCTAAACCTCGCGGGTGCGGGGCTGCGCGGGTGCGCTGGTGCGCGAGAGCTCGAAGCATCAGGTTTCTAGCGCCCACGCACTCGCCATTCCCCGCGGTCGCGCACCCGCGCAGGCCGCACCCTCGCACCCCCCGCCCCATGCGCGATAGCTGGCGGCACTTCGCCGCGGAATTCATCGGCATCTTCGCCCTCGTGTTCGTCGGGGGCGCTTCGATCATGACTGGGCAGATGGCGCGGAGCGAGAGCCTCCTGCTCACGGTCGCCGCGGCGCACGGGCTCATCCTCGCCATCATGGTCACGGCGACGATGCGCATCTCCGGACATCTGAACCCCGCGGTCACGCTCGGCTTCCTGGCGGCACGGCGCATCGAGCCCATGATGGCGATGCTCTACATCGTCGCCCAACTGCTCGGCGCCACCGTCGCCGCCTATGCGCTGGAGGCAGTCTTTCCGCACGACGTCGCCGTCGGCGCCCGCCTGGGTGGTCAGTCGCTCGCGCTCGACGTCTCCTTCACGAGGGGGATCATGCTCGAGGCGATCGCGACCTTCTTCCTCGTGTTCGCCGTGTTCGGCACGGCAGTGGACCCACACGCGCCGAAGGTCGGCGGCTTCGCGATCGGCCTGACGGTGACGGCCGGCATCCTCGCCATCGGGCCGCTCACCGGCGGGTCGATGAACCCCGCGCGCTCGTTCGGGCCGGCGGTGGCGTCGGGCATCTTCGAGGCGCAAGGCGTGTACTGGATCGGTCCGATCATCGGGGGTATCGCGGCGGCGCTGCTCTACGACGCCCTGTTCCTGCGTCGTGGAAGGGAGCCGGTCGACCACGGCGCGGTGCGGCCCGATCACTGAGCTGGTGACGCCCGACGCGATGCGACGCTCGACTGCTTTCGGTCGGGCGTTGCTCTTCCTGCTCGTGACGTCGCCGATCTGGGCGTTCCGGCAGGCATACGCGGTGTTCCATCCCGTCGCCGTTCTCGCGCTCGCGCTCGCGGTGACACTGCTCTTCCTGTGGTGGGACCGTCGATCGCCCGAGGTGCTCGGCCTGGATCCCAGACCGCGTCGGCTCGTCGAGCTGGGCGGCGGTCCGCTTGGCGGCGCGGTGCTCATCGGGGTGATGGCGCTCCTCCTGGCCGCCGTGCTCCCCTTTCCGTGGAAGCGCAATGCGGGATTCCGCGCCGGCGTCGCCGCCTGGTCGCTGGTGTACCTGCTCTCGAGCAACGCGGTCGAGGAGCTCGTCTTTCGCGGCTACGGGTTCGATCGGATGATGGCGGCGATCGGTCTCTGGCCCGCGCAGATCCTCACCGCGCTCGTCTTCGCCGTGTTCCACGTCGTGCAGACGCTCTATGCTCCGCTCTCGCTACGGGCCTGGATGCCGGCGGAGCAGTTCACGGCGAGAGTCGTCGTGAATGTCGTCGTGCTTCTCGCCTGCGTGGCTATGGCGATCGTGGTCCATCGGCATCGCGCGCGAGCTCAGCGCGCCGCGGCGGCCGCCGCGGTTTAGACCGGCAGCACCCGCCGCGCCCCGTACGCCACGTCGTATCGCGTCATCGACTCCGCGATCACCCGCATCGCCTCGTCGCTCTTCCCCCATCCCTTGATCTCGACGCGCTTGCCCTCGAGGTCCTTGTAGGTGTGGAAGAAGTGCTCGACCTCCTTCAGCATGTGCTGCGGGATGTCGGCGATGTCGAAGAACTCCTGCTGATACGGATCGTGGACCGGCACGCTGAGGATCTTGTCGTCCGGCTCGCCGCGGTCGAGCATCTTGAGCACGCCGAGCGGGCGGACGTCGATCTGACATCCGGGGAACGTCTGCTCCTTCACCATCACGAGGACGTCGAGCGGGTCGCCGTCCTCGTGCAGGGTCTTCGGGATGAACCCGTAGTCACCCGGATAGTGCACGGCGCTGAAGAGGACGCGGTCGAGCTTGAGCATCCCCGATTCCTTGTCGAGCTCGTACTTGTTGCGGCTGCCCGACGGGATCTCGATCACCGCGGTGATGATCTCGGGAGGATTTTGCCCGCAGGGCAGGTCGTGCCAGAGGTTGAGCATCAGTTCTCTCGGGCCGTCGCGCCGTGGAGCGCGGGCCGGCCGGTCGGGTTGCGCGCGGTCTGGAGATCCAGGTTCGCTCCGCGCTCGCGCGTCATCGCGCCCTTGTAGCTCATCGGTCCTTCGTCGACCCCAAAGTTCGTCTCGTCGAGCGCCGCGACGCGCTCGAGCTGCTCCGTGGTGAGATCCGGCTTGTCGCTCGCCGCGGCGAACTCGGCGAGCTGCGCATCGTCGTACACGTTCGGTAGCGTGGTGACCACGAGCGGCTCCGCCAGCAGCCACTTGAGCGCCGCCTGCCCGAGCGTCATCTCGCGGATGAGGAAGTCGAGCGTCTTCACCTTCTCCACACCGTTGACGAGCCAGCTCCGCGGTCGGTGACGCCGATGGTCGTTCTCGGGGAAGACGGTATCGGCCGTGTACTTCCCCTCGAGCATTCCGCTGGCGTGGGTCACGCGGATGTTGAAGCAGCAGTTCGGCGCATGCCGCCGCGCTGCCTCGATCATCGCCGAGCCGGGATGCTGCTCGAGCACGTTCCAGATCATCTGGATGGTGTCGACGTCGGGCTCGCGCTCCACGAGCTCCACGGACTCGTACAGCCAACCGATCGCCGGACCGAACGCCGCCCCCCACGCACGGATCTTCCCCTCACGCTTGAGGTCCCGGAGCGTGCCCCAGAGCTCCGGATCGCGAACGTGCTCGATCTTGGCGTTGTGGATCTGCAGCACGTCGATGTAGTCCGTCTCGAGCCGCTCGAGGCAGCGATCGACGGCGTAGCGCAGGAACGCCGGGTCGGTGCGCATCGGCAGCTCCTGCTGGCCGCGGCGGGACGCGACCGCGGCTTCATCGTAGATGTCGTATCCGACCTTCGTGGCGAGTACGACCTCGCTGCGCCGGCCGCGAAACGCATCGGCCAGCTGCCGCTCGGCTCGCCCATTTCCGTACGCGTCGGCCGCGTCGAAGAAGGTGACGCCATGCTCGTCGAGCGCGCGCCGCAGCATGCCGACGGCTTCCTGGTCCGACTTCTCACCCCACCAGCCGGTGGCGAGCGTCCAGGTGCCGAAGCCGACTTCGGAGACGCGGATGTTGGTGCCGGGGAAGGTGCGATAACGCATAACGACAGTTTATCGGTTGGCGGTTTTTCGGTATGCGGCCGGCACACCGGACTGATCACGCCGTCGCTGTTCCTGTTCGCTGACGTGTACCGAGAAACCGTCAACCGACGAGCGGCAAAAGCGTTTCAGCCCTTCAGGAGCGAGGCAGCGTCCTTCGCGAAATAGCTGATGATCACGTCCGCTCCCGCGCGCCGGATCCCGATCAGGCTCTCCATCATCGCCCGCTCGAGGTCGATCCAGCCCCGCTCGGCGGCCGCTTGTATCATAGCGTACTCCCCACTCACCTGGTACGCGGCCAGCGGATACCCGGTCTCCTGCTTCACGCGCGCGATGACGTCCAGGAATGGACCCGCCGGCTTCACCATCACCATGTCGGCGCCTTCCTCGATGTCCTGCCAGGTCTCGCGCACCGCCTCCTCGAGGTTGGCGACGTCCATCTGGTAGCCGCGCCGGTCACCGGACTGCGGAGTGCTCTCGGCGGCTTCGCGGAACGGTCCGTAGAACGCGGAGGCGAACTTCGCCGCGTAGCTGAGGATCGACGTCCCCGTGTGACCCGTCCCGTCCAGCGCGGCGCGGATCGCGCCGACTCGTCCATCCATCATGTCGCTCGGCGCGACGATGTCCGCTCCCGCGCGAGCGTGCGAGAGCGCTTCGCGCGCGAGCAGCTCGAGCGACTCGTCGTTGTCGACCTCACCGTCCACGAGGACGCCGCAGTGTCCATGCGACGTGTACTCGCACATGCAGACGTCGGTGATCACGACGAGCTGCGGAACCTCGCGCTTCAACGCACGCACCGCGCGCTGTACGGGTCCCTCGTCGTCCCACGCGCTCGACCCGGTGTCATCCTTGTGCTCGGGGATCCCGAACAGCAGCACGCCCCCGACGCCCGACTCGGCGGCCGCGGTCGCATCGCGCACCAGCTCGTCCACGGAGGTCTGCGACACGCCGGCCATCGACGACACCGGCATCCGCACCCCGTTCCCCGCGCGTACGAAGAGCGGCAGCACGAGCTGCGATGGCGCGAGCACGGTCTCCCGCACCAGCGACCGAAGCGCTTCCGTGCGGCGAAGCCGGCGGGGACGGTAGGAGGGGAAGGAGGGCATGGGGGAAAGATACAGACGTGCTTCGGTTGGCGGTTTTTCAGTACACGTCAGCGAGCAGGAATGGCGACGGCGTGATCAGTTGGGTGTGCCCGCCGAGAACCGAGAAACCGTCAACCGACCAACCGCCCGAGTAGGCGGCCTCCGGCCGCCTACTCGGGCTGCGGCGCCGGCAGATGCTCCGCTCGACGCAAACCTTCCAGTATCTCCGACGCCCCTTCCCCCCTGAGCTGGTTCGCGAGCCGCACGCCGCTCAGCTCCGGCTCGTCGACGTCGAGCACGATCGTGCCACGCACGATGCGCGTGCCGGCTACGTCCGCGATCATCCCATGCAGGACCGCGCCGTCCGCGGTCGGCGCGGCCAACGCGCCGATCGGCACCTGACATCCTCCCTCGAGCGCGTGCAGGAAGGCGCGTTCGGCGCGCACGGCGCGCATCGTCGGCATGTCGTTCAGCGCTTCGGCGAGAGCACGGATGCGCTCGTCGTCGCCGCGCACCTGCACGGCGATCGCGCCCTGCCCCGCCGCGGGAAGCCACTCCGGCGCGTCGAGGTAGCAGGTGATGTGCTGGTGGGCGCCCAATCGATGCAGCCCCGCTGCCGCGAGGATGGCCGCGTGCACGCGTCCCTCGTCCACCTTCTTGAGCCGCGTGGGCACGTTGCCGCGTAGCTCGGCCACTTCGAGGTCGGGGCGCGTCGCGAGGAGCTGAGCGCGTCGTCGCAGGCTCGACGTGCCGACGCGCGAGCCGCGTGGGAGATCGTCGAGCGACTGGCCCTGGATCCCGCGATTGAGCACAAGCACGTCGCGCGGGTCTTCGCGCTCGAGCACCGCGGCCACCACGAGACCGTCCGGTGACTCGGTCGGCAGGTCCTTGAGCGAGTGCACGGCGAGATCGGTCTTCCCCTTTCGCAGATCGACCTCGAGCTCCTTCGTGAACAGTCCCTTTGCGCCGATGGTGCTGAGCGGCTCGTCGAGCCGCTTGTCTCCGAGCGTACGATACGTCACCAGCTCGCTCTCGAGGCCACGCTCGAGCAGCGCCGCCTGGACGAGTCGTGCCTGGCGCAGCGCCAGCTCCGACGAACGTGTCCCGATCCGGATCGGGTCGCTCACGTGACGCCGGCCTCGGTGCCGCCGAGCACCTTCACGGCCGCGTCGGTGAGCGCTTCGATCGACGCTTCGGCGGCCTCCGCGGCGAGCGGGATCCCGGCGGCGCGTACCGCCTCGCTCGTCACCGGGCCGATCGACACGGCCGGCGCGCGGCGCGCGAGATCCGCACCCACCGCTTCCACGAACCCGCGCACCGCCGACGCCGACGCGAACGTGAGCGCGTCGACTCGCCGAGCGGACAGCGCCTCGCGCAGCGCACCCGAGCCGGCGCCATCGCTCGCCGTTCGGTACACCGGCACCACGTCCACCGTGCAGCCGCGGCTGGCGAGACCCTCTGGCAACACGTCGCGCGCACCCTCGTTGGCCACGTAGAGCACGCGAGTGCCGCGGACGTCGTCGCGCTCGTCGAACGCCTCGAGCACGCCTTCGGCGACGAAACGATCGGGCACGACGTCCGCCGCCAGCCCGCGCGCGAGCAGCGCGTCGGCCGTCGAGCGCCCGACACACGCGAGCTTGCGGCCGGCGAGCGCGCGCGCGTCACGCCCCGCGACGCGCAGCGACTCCCACAGGAACGCTACGGCGTTCTGGCTTGTGAAGACGATCCAGTCGTACTCGCCGATCCGGTCGAGCGCTTCTCGCAGCGGTGCCGGATCCAGCGGCACGATGCGCAGCGCCGGCAGCTCGAGCACCTCCGCGCCGAGCGAGGAGAGTGCCGCGCGCAGCCCACCAGCCTGCGCCGACGCGCGCGTCACGACGACGCGCTTGCCGAACAGCGGCTTGCGATCGTACCAGCCGATCTCGTCGCGCAGCCCCACCACGCTCCCGATCACCGTGATCACCGGCGCGCCGAGTCCCTCGCGCTGGATCGCCTCGGCCAGCGTCGTGACCGTCGCCACCACGGTGCGCTGCCGCGGATACGTCCCCCACTGCACCGCGGCCGCCGGCGTGTCGGGCGACATCCCTCCTTCCACGAGCGCCGCGGCAATGCCCGGCAGGGTCTTCACACCCATGTACAGCACGATCGTCCCGCCCGCACGGGCGAGCGACGCCCAATCCGTCTGCTGCTCGCCCTTCGCCGGATCCTCGTGTCCCGTGACGAAGGTGACCGACGTCGCCGCTCCGCGATGGGTGACCGGAATTCCGGCGTATGCGGCCGCGGCGACCCCCGCCGTCACCCCGGGCACGATCTCGAATCGCACCCCCGCCTCGGCGAGTGCCTGCGCTTCCTCGCTGCCGCGGCCGAAGACGAGTGGATCGCCCCCCTTCAATCGGACGACGCGCTTGCCCTCTCGCCCGAGCCGCACGAGCAATGCATTGATCGACTTCTGTCGCGCCGACTCTTCGCTCCCGCCGCGCTTCCCCACGTCGTGCACCTCCACGCCGGGATTGTCCACGCGCGCTGCCTCGACGATCGCCGGATTGGCCAGCGCATCCGTCGCGATGGCGTCGCAGCTCGCGAGCAGCTGCTGCGCACGCACCGTGAGCAGGCCGGGATCGCCCGGCCCCGCGCCGACGAGATAGACGATGCCGCTCACGCGCCAGCCGGACGGTGCGACGGTGGGCGCGACGGCGCGTCGAGCCGCGCGAGACGCTGGCGCAGCCGCCGCTCGCGCAGCTTCAGGCTCGCGACGTATCCCGCGTAGACGAGCGCGGCGAGCAGGTACGCCGCCGTGGCGAAGGCGCCGTTGTCGGGCGTCATGCGGCGAGCTCCTGGTCGCGGTTCGCGACGAGGTCGCGCAGCGTCGCGATGCGATAGCGCGAGCGAAGCAGTGCGGCGAAGAGCAACAGGAAGGCGGCGAAGGCGGAGAAGAAGGTCACCTGCATCTCGGCGGGCATCGACGGTGCACTCGGCTTGAGCAGGATCGGCATCGGATGCAGCGTGCGGAAGAGGTACACGCTCAGATGAATGAACGGCACGAGC
>DATFOL010000074.1:0-6569 GCA_035265545.1 Gemmatimonadaceae bacterium
ATCGAGCGAATCATCGACGGGTCAATCGACGCGACGCCGCGCCGTCCGAGGACGCAGTCCAAGCGCGAGACGGCACGCGTGCACCGGCTCGCCGACAAGCACGCCGACGTGCACCCCAACGCCTGATGGCGAATACGCGTCCTAATTGAAGGGGGACCAACGTTCTTGCTGTCGCCCTCTGGACGCGGCGCCCGGGTGTCGCCATCATCGCGTCGACGGGATGGACCGCCTGGCTCGTTTCTTTCGCCCACGCTGGTGATGCTCGTCGTCACGACCTCTCTCTTCAGCCACTTCGACCGGATGCCGCATGCACAAAGAGTCTGACAAGGGCGAAGAGGAGACGGGACGCCAGGGAGCGCGGAAGCCCGACCTCGGGCTGTCGCGCGGTGGGGGCGACGATCGCACCGGGGAGTCGGCGCTCGCGAAGGAGTTCGCGCACCGCGCGCTGGCGCCGCTCATCACCGACCTCCGTGGCCGGAACGGCCAGCTCGAGGCCCGTCGCGTGGCGTCGGCGATCGGGCTCACGATGCAGCAATTGAGCGAGTGCCTGGAGATCTCCGTCGAGAGCCTGCAGCAGTCGCCGCCACCACCCGGTCTCGAGGAGCGCCTGGAGCCGTTCGCCATGGTGATCGGCATCGTGCGCGACGTCTATGGCGGCGACGACAAGCGCGTCCGCACCTGGCTGCGCACCGCGCGTCCGGAGCTCGACGGAGAAACTCCGATCGACGCGATGTGCGTCCCGCTTGGGATCCAGCGAGTGATCAACTTCGTCGTCGGGGCCTGGCTGCGGAACGCGGACTAGTGGTGTGATCCGACGAGCTTCGATCGCGGCGGCCGCACTGTCGCTCGCCGCGCTCTCCTCCGCGGGCGCGGACCCGTGCGTCGCATCGCGTGTCGACGTCGCCGATTGGCCGATCGTGCGCTCGGCGCGCGTTCCCGGCTTCACGCTCAGGCTCCCGCGCAGCTTCACGCGCGACTCCGCGACGACGGATGCGCCAACTGCCCGCTGGAGCGACGCGAGCCGGGCGCGATTCGAGATCGCGCACCGTGCGACCGAAGCCAAGCTGACGCCATTCCCCTCGCCCGACGGCCGCGCCGCCTACGCGCGCTGCGAGGACCGCGTCGGCTCGGCGACGGCGATCATCATCTCCTACGGCGAAGGCTCGGCCGCAGACACCTACGTCGTGCACGCGCGCATCCGCTGGCCCGATGGTGAGGCGCTCGAGGTTCACGCCGACGCGCCCGACCGTTCACGACTCGATGAACTGCTCGCCGCCGTGCGCACGGTTCGGCGCGCTGGTGCGTGAGGGCGTAAGGAGTGAGTTGGTTGGTTGGATCGTGGGTTGGTGGGAGAACAGCGGTGAGTGGGTGAGTACGATCGTGAGTTGATGGGAAACGGCCTCGGGAGGCAGGAGCTTCCCGAGGCCGTTCAACTCACGATCTCACCCTCCAACCAACCAACTCACGCGTTCAGTACCGCCTCACGAGCAGCCGAGCGGACCGCGCGGCAGTGGCTTGGTGCAGTTCTTCGTCGTCCCGTTCTCCGTGATCACGACCTTGGCCGTGGCCGAGCCGTCGTAAGTCACCACCTCGCGCCGCGTCAGCGTCACCGCGCTCTCGTTCGCGTACTGCAGCGAGGCCGAGATGCTGCGGATCGTCGTGCCCGCCGTCGGATACGGCCGCTGCATCGTGCTCGCGGCCACCGGGATCACGAGACCCGTCGTCGTGTCGCCCACCGTGCGCGTCGCCGTGAAGCTGCCGCGCGACGAGGTGCCCGTCGTCGACTCCGTTCCCGCCGATGCGCCGTCCACCGTGCGCTGAGTGCTCGCCTGCGCGAGGCCGGTCACGGTGCGCGAGCTCGAGCTGCTGATCATCGTGGTCGCCGTCAGCACGGTCGACGTGTCGCCGAGGAGCCGGCCACCAGGACCACGGCCGCGCCCCCAGTGTCCCTTGCCGCCGAATTCCCCGCCCGGTCCGCGGCTCGACGCGCTGTCCGCCGCGCGATCGAACGTCAGCGTGCCCGAGGTGGACGACTGCGTGTTGACGCTGTTCGTCGTCAGGGTGTCGAACGCCTGCTGGACATTGCCCTGCGCGTCCCTGTACTGCGCCGAACGCTTGACGGTGATGCCGTTCCGGGTGACGTCGGCGCACTGCATACGACCCGAGCCTGCGTCGAAGGTGCCCGTGCATCCGAGACCGCCACCGAACGGACCGCCGAACGGACCGCGGTGCCCGCCTCGGCCACCTTCGAACCCGATGCCGCCGACGAACTCGTCGCGGATGCCGCCGCCCATCAGACCGCCGCGGTCGAACGAGGCGTCGCGGCCGCCGCCGAGCCAGAAGCCCGCCGACGGCGCCTCTGACGCGGACGCACCGATGAAGCTCGACGTGAGATCGCCGTATCCGACGGGCACCGAGCCCAGAGCAGCAGCCAGCGCCGAGGTGGCGAGTGAAGAGTTGGTAGAGCCAGTCACGTCACTGCACGCGACGACGGCGAGCGTCGCGAGACCGGCGACCGACAGGCGAGAGACAGAGCGCTTCATGAATCGACTCCAGAAGACAGTGTTGAGCGTGGACTCAGTCAGAACACGCGACGGCGGCGGTACCCTACGCCCGTGGAGCAGTGCTCGCCGCGCCGGCTGACGGGTGCGATCAAGACACGCCGCCGGGGACTCACCCCATGCGGCACGCTGGACTGCGAAAGGGCGGAGGCCGGCAGGGTCTGCCGGTCCCTGCCGGAATGCGAATTGCCTTTTTCGCTTACGAACCCAGCCCTTCGGAGGGATGCGGATGCCGACCGACAACATGGAGCGAGCCCGGATCAGGGTCGAACGTGCGGCCGAGCAGCAGCGCGCCGACGAGGATCAGCGGACTGAAGGTTCTGCGAAGCGCGCGGCAGTGATGCGCACGATGGCGATGCAGGGGCACACCGGCTTCCGCCGCTTCCTGTTCGAGAACGGGCTCGTCCTGGCCGCGACGGCCATGTTCGTCTTCTCGTTCGCCGGGCAGATCGTGTCGGGTCATGCGGTCTACAATGAAGACCAGCGCGAGCACTCGCAGCCGACGATCGGGCTCGTCGACTATCTGCAGACGGGCGCCTTCGTGGAGGCGACGGCGGAGAACTGGGAGTCGGAATTTCTGCAGATGGCGGTGTTCGTGGTCCTCACCGTCTTCCTCTACCAGCGCGGCTCGTCGGAGTCGAAGACGATCGAGGAGCCCGATGCCGTGGATCAGCGTCCCGAGGAAGCGCGCGGCGATCCGGACGCGCCGGGCCCGGTGCGCCGCGGCGGGCTCTCGCTGGGGCTGTACAAGCACTCGCTGAGCATCTCGCTCTTTGTCCTGTTCGTCATCTCCTTCCTGTTGCACGCCGCCGGCGGCGCAAAGGAGTACAGCGAGGACCAGCAGCAGCACGGCGCCGGCCCGGTCACGATGCTCGCCTACCTCGCGACGAGCCAGTTCTGGTTCGAGTCGTTCCAGAACTGGCAGAGCGAGTTCCTCTCCGTCGGCGTACTGGTGCTCTTCTCGATCTGGCTCCGCGAGCAAGGGTCGTCGCAGTCGAAGCCGGTCGCCGCGCCACACTCGGATACGGGGGAGTGATCGTGCGATACGGCGATCTTCTGCGTTGCGCGTTGGATGCTACTGAAGGCGTCCCAACGGTGGGAACGCGGATCTGAACGGATTACCGGGATTGCCACGGATTGGCCTTGCTGCGGCGCATGGATCGCTGCGCGGCAGCTGCAAAAAATCTTTGCGGTCGTGGATGGAGAGGAGCGACGCACCGGCTCACGCATCCCGACCCGGAGAGGAGCAGATCCGGCACCTTCTGCAGCTCAGATCCGTTGAGATCCGCGTTCCGTCGTTCGCGACTCCACTCGAAGCTACGGCCCCGCGCTCCCGCTCGATCGCGATGCCCTCAGACCGCGGAGACGACGCCGGCGGCTGGCGCGATGCGCTCTCGCCGTAACGGCTGAATCTTCCAGTACGTGATGCATCGCCACAGCCACTCGAGCGGTCCGAAGCGGTAGCGTGCGAGCCAGGCGCGACTCAGAAGCGCCTGCGCGGCGAACATCGCCGGCGCCAGCAGGATGTAGGTGTACGGGCGCACCTCGAGCCCGAACCCGAAGGCGGAGCCGAGCACGTCGAACAGTGCCGCCTGAAGCATGTAGTTCGTGAGCGCCATTCGGCCCGCGCTCCCGACGAGCTGCAAGCGTGAGATCCATGCCGGCCGGAACGCGAGCAGCAGGACCACCACTCCGACATAGGTGAGGGTGAGCCACTGATCCTGCACGAGGCCGAACCCGAACTTGACCGGCCAATCCGCCTCGGGGATGGGCACGTCCGGCAGGGTGCGCAGCACCGTCCACGACAGTGCCCACGACAGCGCGCCGAACGTCGTGAACGCCACGATCAGACGCACGTGGCGCAGTGGCTCGTCGAGCACGCGGTGTCGTACCGCGAGAAGGCCGAGGATGAACAGGGTGAGGTTGGAGCTCGGCAGGAAGTCACGCCAGCGGTGCGGTAGCGTGGCGAGGAACAACGCCCAGCGCGCCGCGACCGCGTGACCGTAGTTGGCGAGCTTCGCCGTCGCTTCGGCGCCCGCCCACAGATTGGGGCCCGGCGGAGCGGGAGGCGTCGCGGCCCACCACTGGTAGAGCGCCATCGCTTCGAAGACGATCGGTCTCACGCACGCCGCCAGCACCGCCGCGCCGAGCAGCGCACGTGTCGACCACCGCCGGATCAGCAGCAGCACCAGCCCCCAGCACGCGTATTCGAACAGCACGTGGAACCCGAAGAACACCTGGATGGCGATGCCGAACACCGCGAGTGCCGCCAGTCGTCGCAGATAGATGGGCACCACCGACGCACCCCGTGCCTCGAGCCGGCGCAGCAGCACGGCGAAGCCGACGCCGAACAGGAAGGCGAACGTCCCCCACGCCTTGTTCTCGACGAAGATCCACACCCCCCAGCCGATGAGGTCTTCCACTCCGGTCACCGGCTTCTCGAGCCGCTGATGGAAGTGCACCAGGATCATCCCGGCCAGAGCCAGCCCGCGGAGGATGTCGAGCGAGTGCAGCCGATCGTCCGAGTCGATCGGCGCGAGGGCTCCCGGTGCCGCGATGTGCGCCGGCGAAGCGTGCAGGGACATGGGTGCGGCTCTCCAGATGGTGCGGGGAGCGGGCGCAGCGCGGAGGGTGAGAACCTACCGCTCGAGTCCGCGTCGGGGAAGCTGAAAACTCGCCCGCGCCCCGTCGCGAGTGATCGGGCGACGCCTCATATTCAGCCCCGACCGCACCCGAGGATGCACATGTCCGAGCTCTCCCGCCGCGACCTGCTCAAGGCCGCTGCGCTCGCCACCGCTGGAATCGCGACGTCCGGCACGTTCACCAGCGCCGTCGCCGAGAACGTCTCGGCCATCACGCACCCCGATCTCGCGCCGCCGGCGCCCGCGGCCCGCAAGTCGATGCGCGCCGTCCCGTTCGCGCGGCACGACGTCGTGCGCATCGGGATGGTCGGCACCGGGCTCCGCGGTCGTTCGCTCCTGCGCGATCTGCTCGGCGTCGAGAAGGTGAAGATCGTCGCGCTGTGCGACCTCGTGCCCGACAAGACCCAGCAGGCGGCGAAGATGGCCACCGAGGCGGGCCAGACGGATCCGGCGCTGTACACCGGATCCGACCACGCCTTCGAGCGGCTCGTCGCGCGCGACGACATCGACCTCGTCTACACGGCGACGCCATGGGAATGGCACGTCCCCGTGATGCTCGCCGCGCTCGCGCACGGCAAGCACGCCGCGGCCGAGTGTCCGATCGGCACGACGCTCAAGGATCTCTGGGCGCTGGTGGACGCGAGCGAGAAGGCGCAGAGGCACTGCCTCCAGCTCGAGAACTGCAACTACGGCTACAACGAGATGCTCGTGAACCGCATGGTGCACGCGGGACTGTTCGGCGAGGTGCTGCACGCCGAGGCGGCCTACCTGCACGACCTGCGGAAGATCCTGTTCGAGAAGAAGGACGAGGGGCTGTGGCGCCGGGCCTGGCACACCCGCTCCAACTCCAACCTCTACCCGACCCACGGGCTCGGCCCCGTGAGCTGGTACCTCGACGTCCACGCCGGCGACCGCTTCGACTACATCGTCGCGATGTCGTCGCCCGAGCGCGGGCTCACGCTGTATCGCGAGGAGACGCTCAAGGACGACAAGGCCGACCCTCGCTGGCGCGAGCGCTACGTCACCGGTGATCTCAACACGTCGATCATCAAGACCGCGAAGGGGCGCACGGTGATGATGCAGCACGACGTCTCCAACCCACGTCCGTACACGCGCCACAACCGCGTCATGGGCACCAAGGGGACGTTCGAGGACTACCCGCCGCGCATCTACGTCGAGGGGCAGGCGGGGCGCGAGGTATTCCGGCCGCTGTCCGACGAGGACAAGAAGCAGTTCGAGCATCCGCTCTGGACGAAGATCGGGAAGCAGGCGCGCAGCGGCGGCCACGGCGGAATGGACTTCGTCATGGCGTACAGGCTGATCGAGTGCATGCGTGATGGGCTCGCCCCCGACTTCGACGTCTACG
>DATFOL010000075.1:0-9150 GCA_035265545.1 Gemmatimonadaceae bacterium
GCTTCGGAGCCTCGCCGACGTCGCACGCCCCGAGAGCCGCACCGCACGTCGCTTCGCGTCGCGGGTCGAGGCGTTCCTCGCCGACTCCGCACTCCGACTCGGCGCGCCTGAGATCCGCGCGCAGCTCGAGATCTGGCGCGACAACGACGGGCCCCTGCGTGCGCAGCTCGCTCACGCGCGACAGGCCGAGGACATCCGCGTGCTGTCCGAGCGACTGTCCACCTCCGCCGCGGCGGGGCTCGCCGCGTTGGAGGCTCTCCAGCGGCGGCAGACACTCTCCGCCGCGGACGTAGCGCGCTATCGAGAGCTGCTGACGCGTGCAGCGGCCGCGCGTGCCGCGGTGATGAGTCCCGCGATTCCCGCGATCCAGAAGCTCGTCGATCGCGCCGCGGGCTGACGGCTACACGCGCGTCGCGCGACTCAGCGCGTATCGCCTTCACCCTCCATCGCTCGCTCGAACTCCAGGCTCTCCCCGTCGCGAAAGATCGTCGCGAGCGCGAGGGGCTTCCCCGCCTGGTCGAATCGCACGGCGACGTCGTGCTTCACCGGCTCGCCGTCGACGCGCGTCGCGTCCCACCGCTCGGCGTGGCCGACGTAGTTGATACTCACGTCGTAGTGCGCGCTCCAGAAGAACGGCACGTCATCGAAGCGCTCGCCGGCGCCGAGGATGTTGCGCGCCGCCGTCTGTCCCATGCGCTCCGCGACCACCCAGTGCTCGACGCGGATGCGCTGCCCGGTGTGCGGATCGGGCCAGCGGGCGATGTCGCCGGCCGCGTAGACCCCCTCTGCGCTGGTGCGGAGGTACTCGTCCACCACGACGCCGCGGTCGAGCGCGAGCCCGGCCTGCTCGGCGAGCGTGAGACGCGGGCGTACGCCGACGCCGATCACCACGAGGTCCGCCGCGAGACGAGTGCCGTCGTCGAGCACCACGGCGTCCGGCTCGACGCGAGCCGGCTTCCGTCCGAGGTGGAAGTGCACGCCCTTCTCCTCGTGCAGCGCGCGGATGAACTCGCCCAGCTCACGTCCCATCACCCGCTCGAGCGGGACGGTTTCCGGCGCCACGACGTGCACTTCGAGGCCGCGCGCTCGAAGTGACGCCGCGGTCTCGAGCCCGATGAAGCTTCCTCCGATCACCACGGCGCGCTTCGCCTCCTTCGCCGCCGCGATGATGCTCCTGCTGTCGGCGAGCGAGCGGAGGTAGTGGACGTGTGGGGCGTCGGCGCCCGGCAGATCGAGGTGCACCGGATCGGCGCCCGTGGCGAGGAGGAGCGCGTCGTACGGCAGCGCTTCGCGGCCGTCGACTTCGAGCCGCCGTGCCTGCACGTCGATGCGTGCCGCGCGGCCGCGCACGATCTCGATGCGGTGCTCGTCGTGGAATCCCGGCGGCCGCAACGGGATCCACTCCTCGGGCGCGTTTCCCGCGAGATAGTCCTTCGACAGATTGGGCCGGTCGTAGGGCGCGTCGCCGTCGTCGTCCACGACGACGATGCTCCCGTCGAAGCCGCAGCGGCGGAGCATCTCGGCGGCCGCCGTCCCCGCAGCGCCGGCTCCCACGATGACCACCTTGCGCACTGATGGGTTCGGGCGCTTCGCGATGGGATAGGTCGGCGCCAGCGGATCGCGCTCGACCTTGTCGGTGACGAACACCCGGCCGCCGCGCCGCTCGACCCGCCACCAGGCGACGGGATTGAGCGCCGGTGCGGCAAGCGCCTCACCGGTGCGCAGGCTGAAGCACGCGTGATGCCACGGGCAGCGCACCGTGTCGCCGACGATCGCGCCCTCGGCGAGCGGACCACCGTAGTGCGTGCACGTCGCGCCAATGGCGGTGTAGTCGTCGCCGAGCCGAGCGAGCAGCACCGCCTCGCCACCAGCATGACCGAGGAGCTTCTCGCCGGGGCGAAGCGCGTCTGCCTCGACCCCAGCGGTGAGATCAGGACCCGTGAGCTTCGTGTCGCTGCCTGCCATGGTCTTGGGGGCGGGAGTGCGTGAGTGAGGGCGGGCCGATGCGTGGGTCGTACGGTCAGTATGCCATGCAGACGTTGAAACTGCATCGCACGCGGAGGCGCGGAGGCGCGGAGAGAACAGCTCTCCGGGTCGCGCTCCTTGCATCGGCGCCCCGTTCCTCTCCAACCACACCCCCAAAAGCACTGCTTGGGGTCAGCATCGACGCCTGCGTCGCGCCGCGGACTTTCCCGGTTCTCTCCGCGCCTCCGCGTGAAATGCTCTTGCAGTTCGGCTGTTCCCGCGAATTCCCGATTTTACGGCTCGGCGCGAAATGTGTCGCGCGAGCCTGGCGATTGCACCTGGTCGGAGTCCTCATGCGCCGCCATCCATCCGACCTCGGGTCATGACCCAGCAGCTCCGACCGCTCGGCCGCACCGGCTTCAGCATCGCGCCACTCGTGCTCGGCACCAACGTCTTCGGCTGGACGGTCGACCAGCCGACGAGCTTCTCCATCCTCGACGCGTTCGTCGATCATGGCTTTGACGCGATCGACACCGCCGACTCGTACTCACGCTGGGCGCCGAGCAATAGCGGCGGCGAGTCCGAGACGATCATCGGGAACTGGCTCGCGCGCGACGGCTCGAGGCGTGACCGGGTGCACATTCTGACCAAGGTCGGCTCGGGGATGCCCGGCACCAATGGGAGGAAGACGCTCGCGAGATCATGGATCGTCCGCGCGGCCGAGGACTCGCTGCGTCGACTGCGCGTCGACAGGATCGACCTCTACCAGTCGCACTGGCCCGATCCCGACACCCCGCATGAGGAGACGCTCTCGGCGTACGACGACCTCCTGCGCGCGGGCAAGGTGCGCGCGATCGGCGCGTCGAATTTCAGCGCCGAGCAGCTGGCCGCGGCGCTGCGGGTGTCCGACGAGCGCGGTCTGCCACGCTATGCCACCGTGCAGCCGGCGTACAACCTCGTCGATCGCGCCGGCTTCGAGGGTCCGCTGCGCGATCTGGCGATCCGTGACGGGCTCGGCGTGATCACGTACTACGGATTGGCATCGGGATTTCTCACCGGGAAATACCGCTCGCGCGACGACCTCTCGAAGAGCCCGCGCGGCGCCAGCGTGGAGAAGTATCTCGACGAGCGCGGCATGCGCATCCTCGCCGCGCTCGACACCGTCGGCCGCACGCACTCCGCGCAGCCGGCGGAGGTCGCGCTCGCGTGGCTGATGCAGCGCGAAGGCGTCACCGCGCCGATCGCCAGCGCGACGAGTCGGGAGCAGCTCGCCAGTCTGGTGCACGCCGCGCAGCTCCGGTTGTCGCCTGACGACGTCGCGGCACTCGACGCGGCGAGCCGCTGAGCTGCGACGCTCGTGTCGTCGGTGCGCCAGTTCGTATCACCCTCGTGCAGCTCGTGAACATCGCCGGACCCGTGGCCCTCGGTGGGCGTACGACCTGTCGAACGAACGACGCCGGGCGACCCGGCGACACTCACAGGAGCTCATCGAGGATACGAACATGATGAATAGGATGTCGATGCTGTCGGCGCTGGCGCTCGCGGCGACCGTCGCCTGCTCGGCGGGCGCGCAGAGCGCGGAGCGGACCGACCGCTCGGAGCGCCCGCGCGGCGCGCAGCAGGACAGCACGGGCCGGCGCGGCCCACGTGGCCCGGAGCGCATGCTGCTCCGTGGAATCACCCTCTCCGCCGAGCAGCAGACCAAGCTCGCCGATCTCCAGCGCCGCGAGCGTGCGGCCTGGGAAGCGAACCGTGCACAGCGCGCGGATGGTCAGAACGGCCCGAACGGCGCGACGGCGCGCCCGCGTCGTGAGCGCGGCGACACCACGGGCCTCGCAGCGCGGCGCGCCGAGATGGAGCGTCGGTTGGAGCAGCGCATCGTGGCCGTCCGCGCGATCCTGTCGCCGGAGCAGCGCACACAGTTCGACAAGAACGTCGCCGAGGCGAAGGCGAACCGGCTGCAGGGCGAGGGGCGGGGTGGAGGTTGGGGGAAGCGGTAATGGGTGAGTGAGTTGGTGAGTTGGTGCGAAACGGCCTCGGGAGCCAGGAGCGTCCCGAGGCCGTTCCTAACCAACCCACGATCCAACCAACCCACTCACCGCCGTTCGCCCACCAACCCACTCACCCACTACCTGAACAACCTCGGCGCGAAGTCCGCCAGATAGCTCCGCCAGTTGACCCAGGTGTGCCCGCCGCCGCTCTCGTTGTAGACGTCCTTGATTCCATACTTGGCGAGCAGCGCGCGCGTCGGCGCCACGGAGCGGTACAGGAAGTCGTCCTTGCCCATCGCGTAGTAGACGAGCTTGAACGCCTTCCCGCCACGGGTGAGCGCGGCCGCATTCTGCTTCTCGTACGCCGCGAGCTGCGTCGTGTCCATCAGTCCCATGCTGAACACGCCGACGTAGCCGAAGCGTTCGGGGGCCGTGAGGCCGAAGCGCAGCGTGTGCGCCCCGCCCATGGATAGTCCCGCCATCGCGCGCGTCGCCGTGCCGTTCAGCGTGCGGTAGTTCGCCTCGACGTAGGGGATGAGATCCTTCTCGAGATCGTCGCCGAAGTCCCGGTTCATCAGTACGTCCACGCCCGGACGATCGGGGGTGTGGCCGAACGGCATGACGACGATCATCGGCTTCGCCTTTCCGGCGGCGATGAGGTTATCGAGGATGTAGTTCGCGTGACCGACGGACGTCCAGCTGTCGTCGCTGTCGCCCGCGCCGTGGACGAGGTAGAGCACCGGATAGCGCGTCGCGTTCCGCGTGTATCCCGGTGGCGTGTACACGTGGGCGCGCCGCTTCGCGCCGAGCGTCGAGGACCAGTACTCGATCGCGCTCACCGCGCCGTGCGCGATCTTGGGATCGTACGCCTGGAACGCGCCCGCGGCGCCCGGCACCTCGAGGATGCTGTTGGTGCCCACCCGCTCGTGCGAGAATCGCATCGCCTGCGGATCGGGCACGCGTGCGCCGTTCACACGGAAGTTGTAGCGATAGGTACCCGGCTCGATCGGAACCGAAGTCGTCGCGCTCCACAGCCCGCTCGTGTCCTTCGTCATCTCGAGTCCAGGCGGTGTGCCGCCGAATCCCATCGGGATGGCGGGCGCATAGTCGCTGCTCGTCACCATCGCCGTCGTCGCCTCGGGTGCACACAGGCGGAAGGTGACGCGTCCGTCGGCTTGTACCTCGGTGGACTTGTAGCGCGCCGGCGGCGCGAAGAAGCCGGGTGGCCGACAGCTCGTGCCCGGCGGAGGCGGTGCATTCGGGGTCTGCGCGCGCGCGCTCGAGGCGAGGGCTACGAGGGCGACGGAGTACATCCAAATTTTCATGGACATGATCCTCTCAGGGGGTGGTGGGCTTCGTTGCGCCGTCCCAGTGTTCGTCCGCCTTGCCATCGACGAAGCGCCACATGTCGAACCAGCTCGTGGTGTACGTCTTGGTCGAATCCTTCGGGTCCTCGAGCGTGCGCGGCGTGATGATCACGACGTAGTCGCCCTCGGCGATCACCGCCACGACCTTGCCGGTCATCTTTTCGGGGATCGGCTTGGGCTGGACCTTCAGGACCTGGGTGAAGAAGGCGACGACGCCGGCTCGACCGGACGCCGCGTTCGGGTTGTGCTGGATGTACCGCTCGGTGAGCCAGCGGTCCGCCATCTCCCAGTGGCCGGACTCGATCAGGTCGCGCTGAATGTGATACGCCGCCTGCTTGTTGCGATGCAGCTTCGGGTCTGGGCTGGTGAACAGCGCCTCCGCGTCGGGGGCTCCGACGACGGGCTCCTGCGCGTGCACGGGCGCGAAGGCGAGCAATGTGGCCATCGCGGCGATCGGGATGGAGCGTCGCATCTGGGTTTCCTTATGGTGAGGGCCGAGTCCGCCAAGTCGCGGCGGTGCTCTCCATCTTGCAGGTACACAACGTACCGCTGGTCCACACATTCACCATCCGCACGCTGAACCAATGGCTCCTCCTGGCGCTGCTCCCCGCACCGATGCCGGCCTTCTGCTCCTGCGATTCGGCGTCGCCACCGTCCTGCTCTTCCACGGCATCTACAAGGCGACGCACGGTGTCGCGTGGATCAGCGGTCCGCTCGGCGCGGTCGGGCTGCCGGCCTGGCTCTCGTACGGCGTCTACATCGGCGAGATCGTCGCTCCCGTCCTGCTCATTCTCGGGCTCTGGACCCGACTGGCCGCGCTCGTGATCGCGTTCGACATGTTCATGGCGATCTTCCTCGCGCGCCGCGGCGACATCGGCAAGATCAATCCGATGGGCGGCGGGTGGGCGATCGAGATCGAGGTGCTCCTGCTGGTCGGCGCGTTGGCGCTCGCGCTCACCGGAGGTGGACGATTCGGGCTCGGTCGATCGGCGACGTCGTCGAGACGGTAGCGGTTCGGCGCGGTGCATCGACGCTGAGGTCAGTCCCATCGTGGATCACTGCCGGCAGGGCGCGTTCGGATCGGTCGGCTTGGGCGCGTCGAGCGCGGGCCGCTCCTCGGCGTTCGCGATGGACATCGCCGCGTCGTGCACCATGCGCGACACCCGCGCCAGATCGCGGTAGCTGATGTACTGCGGCTCGTCCGTCACCTGGTGGTAGTCCAGGTGCTCGCCGCGCGAGATCGCGAGCGACGGGATGCCGTAGCGTGCGTAGCTGTAGTGATCGGCGCGACAATAGTACTGCAGCGGATGGCCGGGCTGGTCGTAGGTGTAGTCGAACACGAACGGGATCGGTTGCCGCGCGTTCGCCGCCTCGACCAGCTCGCCGAAAACGCGAGACAGCCGCTTTGCGCCGACCACCTCGAGGTAGGTATCGCTGCCCGCTCCCGTCCCGCCGCGCGGGAAGTCGCGCGAGGTGCCGCGACCGATCATGTCCTGATCGATCTCGGCGACGATGGAGTCGCGCGGCACGGTAGGGTGGTCGCTGTACCAGCGCGAGCCGAGCAGTCCGGCCTCCTCACCGGTGTGGCTGACGAAGAGGATGGAGCGGCGCGGCTTCGGATTGCTTCCTGCCATGCGTTCCGCGATCTCGAGGATCGACACCGTGCCGGAACCGTCGTCGTCGGCGCCGTTGCGGATCGAGTCGAGGCGTGGGCGATTCACGCGGCGGAGGCTGTCGAGAATCACACGGATGCGCGCCGTCTCCTCGGCCGTCGCCGTGCGCGGCGGCGAATCGGCACCCATCGGCCGTACGACCTGATTGAACGCGCGAAGCGAGTCGTGATCGACCGGGAAATGGTCGAAGCCGACGTGATCGTTGTGAGCGGTGATGGAAACGTATTGCCCGCGGCGCGCTGGATCGCTGCCGCGGAGCACGGCGACGACGTTGCGCGCTGGGCGGGCAACGGGCAAGCGCGCGAAGTCGAACCGGCCGCGCACCGTGCGGCCCGGCGTGCCGGGGGCACCGAATGCCGATGCGCCCATCAAGGTGCTCGCCGCCCGACGCGAGATCCACAGCACCGGCACGACGCTCGGGTTTCGTGTGGTATCGGCGACGGGACGCCCGACGCGCTGCCGGGCGATCTCCTCGAGTGGGAGGCGCTCGAGCGCGACGACCGCGACACCCTGCACACCGCTCCAGCGCTGCAATCGTGGTCCGAGTCCAAAGATGGACGTGCCGTCCGGGACATCGAGCACGACGACCTTGCCGGTGGCCTGGTCTGCAGGGATCCAGTGCGCGCTGTCGGCGAGTGAACCGCCGTACACGACCGGAACGTCCTCGAGCACGCGCGGCGTCGCGCGAAAGGTGCTCGTGACGAAGTCGCGGCCGAGCACGAGCGAGGCGTTGCCCACCTGCAGCCGCGACGCAGTGTCGATCGCGACGCGCCAGAGGGGTACGGTCTGGAAGTAGGTGCCGTTCTCGCCCGCCGGCTCGAGCCCGAGGCGGCGGAACTCGGCCGCGATGTACTCGGTCGCCTTGTACGCGCCTTCGCTTCCGCTCTCGCGTCCCATCATCGAGTCATGCGCGATGAGGAAGAGTCGACGGCGGAGGTCGGCTTCGGTGATGTCGGGCGACGTCGCGCTCGTCGGCGCGACTGTGCTCGCGCGAGCGCACGCAGCGAGCGAGAACAGGGCGAGCGCGAGCGCGCGGAAGCGGTGGGTCATGGTAACGTAAACGCCGGGTCGAGGGTGGCGAGCAGGTAGGCCAGGCTCGCGGTGCCGTCCATGATGTACTCGTTCGTCGAGTAGTCGCCCAGGTCGTCGTGATAGACGATTCGCCCGGTGTTGAACCGGGCGTATTCGTCGGGCTCGACGAGGCGGATGCCGCGCAGGTTCTGGTAGATCGAGGCGTACACCGGGCCGTCCACGAGGCCGCCCGTGAGACCGTGCATGAGCGAGTCGGGCAGTTGGGTATGCGGATCGCGCGGAGTGACACCCGTGCGCGGTATGCCGATCACGAAGGACGTGCCCCACGGATTCGCGCCGAACAGCCAGTCGATCGCGGCCTGCTCCAGCTCGCGGAAGCGCGTGTCGCCCGTCATCCGCCGGTAGAAGCCGGCCTGCGTCGCCGCCGACACCATCAGGTCGTTCGAGCACCAGATGAACGGGATGCCGACGCGAAAGCCATTCGTCGCGCGGCTCGCGATGCGCTCGAGCCCTTCGCGGTAGTAGCGCGCGAGCCGCGCGCGACCAGTGGCATCGGAGCGAGACCACGCCTCGAAGTGTCCCGCGTTGTGCCACGGATACCACTGGTAGTGCCGCGCGCTGTCGGCGCCTTGCCATGGGCTCACCGGCTCGCGTGCGGCGAACGCCAGTGCCTCGCGCCCATAGCGCGCGTCACCCGTGAGCTCGTGCAGCAGCGCCGCTCCGAGCTCCATGTCGTCGACCCAGTTGTCCTCCTCGTAGAAGTAGGGCGCGCGTCCCGGTGCGGTCTGACACGCGCCAGGAAAGCGCTGACCGAGCGCATACGCGGCAACGGCCTTGCGACGGAGCGTGTCGGCGAGCGCGGGATCGCTCGGCGCCAACAGCCGCGCTCCGAGCGCGAACGCCGCGGCGTACTTGCCGGCCGTCGACGCGTAGCCCGTGGCGCGGTTCCTCGCGTCGAACAGTCCCTGCGGGCGACCCGTGCACGGATAGACGGGTCGCTCCCTGCCCTTGCCCCAGCCGTAGTCCGAGCTGTCGGTGGTGATCAGGTCGAGGAAGCTGTGATCCCGGTCGTCGCCGAGCTGGTTGAACATCGTGGAGTCGTCGGGATACATCCGCGACAGC
>DATFOL010000076.1:0-11333 GCA_035265545.1 Gemmatimonadaceae bacterium
CGCCGCAGAGCAGCGTCAAAGCGAATCGACCGTGCATGGAGCACCTCGGTAACGGAGTCGTGAAGGCGCATGGGCCGGTGTGCGGCCGAGCGCCGTGTCGGAGCGCGAACGTGCGAATGCACGATCTCGACCACGAGCCGCGGCGCTGCTCGACTCTCGACGAGCTCGCCGCGGGGAGCTGCCTGTCGGCGAGACTTGCACTTCGCCGACACGCTCTACACTTGAATCACATGAAGCTGTCGGTTCGACCCGTGAGGAAGGTGGCCCTGATCGTCGCGCTGCTCGCGTCCACGTCGTTGGGCGCACCGGCGCAGCGCGCGCCAGCGCAGCGCGAACGAGTCCAGAGCACAGCAGCGCAACGCACCGCCGATCGGCCGACGCGACTGGTCCGTGCCATGGCCGAGCAGCTGCTCGCGACGGCGAATCTCCCTGGTCTGTCGATCGCGGTCAGCAGGAACGGGCAGATCGTCTTCGCCGAAGGCCTCGGATACGCGGACATCGAGCGGAAGCGACCAATCACGCCCGACACGCGCTTCCGCACCGCGTCGGTGAGCAAGATCATCACCGTGACCGCGCTGGCGAAGCTGGTGGAGGAAGGGCGACTCGACCTCGACGCTCCAATCCAGAAGTACGTCCCGAGCTTCCCGGCGAAGGCATGGCCGATCACGAGTCGCCAGATCGCCGGCCACCTCTCGGGCATGCCGCACTACTCGGACGCGGACCGGATCGAGCCGCGGTTCTACCCGTCCGTGACCGATGCGCTCAGCGTCTTCGCGCACGAGAGCCTCAAGTTCGAGCCTGGTACCGCGTACAGCTACTCGACGCACGGCTTCACCCTGCTATCCGCCGCGATCGAAGGCGCGGCGGGCGAGCCGTTCCTCGAGTACGTGCAGCGCTCCGTGCTCGATCCGCTCGGCATGCGCTCGACGGCTCCGGATCTCCGCGCTCGGCCGCACCCAGCGATGGCGACGATCTATCGCTCGCAGAACGATCGCCTGTCGCGCGTCGAACAGCCCGAGGACGCGAGCTACAAGTGGGCGGGCGGAGGTCTGACCAGCACGCCCACCGATCTGCTGCGTCTGGCGCATGGCTACTTCGACGGCTTTCTGATGCCCGAAACCGTGTCGCTGATGTGGACGAGCCAGCGGCTCGCCTCGGGCAAGGAGACCGGTGTCGGCATCGCCTGGAGAAATGGGCGCGACATGGCCGGACATCGCACGATCGAGCACGCCGGATCGATGGAAGGCGTTCGACTGGTCGTGTGCATCTTTCCCGAGGAGCGGCTCGTCATCTCGCTGATGACGAACCGCGAATGGCCCAGCGCGGTCGAGGAGACGGCGCACACGCTCGCGTTCCCATTCCTGACGAACGACACAGCGCGCGCACCGCTGGCCGGCACTCACGCGATCACCGTCGAGACGAACACGTCGTCCGGCAAGCGCACGCGACCCGGCATCCTCACACTCGATGACGGCCGCGGCACTCTTCGCATCGACCCGCAGGGGCCGGATGGCGCGGCCTACGCGCTGTTCTACCTCGGCCGCGGAGACGCGTACGGTCTGGTGCGGCACGATGGGATCTACTGGTTGACGATTCGCGTCGAGAACGGGGTGCTGTCGGGGCGGGCGATCGCGCACCGAAGTCCTCAGCTCGAGGATCCCGCCACGAATCCGCCTTTCCTCACGTTCACGTCGCGCGCCGCGCCGTAGCGCGAGCGGGGGCCCGCACTCACATCCCTGCGCAATTCGCCTGGTAGCTCCGCCGATCGCTCGGCCCGATCGCGTTCGCGGCACCGCGCTCCACCGTCACGGTGTAGCCGCCACCCGGAGTTCCAGGCGACCGCAGGGTGACCGTGCCGTTCTGGTCGGTGCGGTACCATGGAACGCCATGGCGCGCGTACATCGCCTTCGTCTGCGCGTGCATGTGGCCGTAGTCGTTCTGCGCCGCGAGCGACGCGACGACGAGCGAGGGCCGCACCAGCTCCAGATATCGATCGCTCACGCCGTCGCAGCTGCCGTGATGGTTCGCCTTCAGCACGTCGGCGTGCATGCCGGGCGATGTGGCGTAGCCCGCCTCGCTGGTGAACCAGCGAATCGCGTCGTGCTCCGCGTCGCCGGCGAGCCACATGGTGAACGACGCCGAGTCGGGGCCGACGAGCTTGAGCCCCGGCGAGCGATCGTTCTCGTCGAGCGTCCGGCTGCCGGGCATCGGCCGCATGACGTGCAGCTTCGCCCCGCCGTCGAGCGGGATCGTGCACACGGCGGTGCGGCCGTCGGCGCAGGGGTCGTCCGTGTCGCGCACGATCGTGCGGCGAGTGCGCGCGCGCGCGTCGAGCGAGTCGGGAAGTCCGGAGAAGCCGAGGTTCGCCGGAGCGTCGCCGTTCGACCAGAAGTATCGAATGGCCAGCCGGCGGCGTGTGGCGAACAGCTCGCGTAGCCCCTCGAAGTGATCGCCGTGGGCGTGAGTCAGGATCACTGCGTCGATCGTGTCGCGGATGTGCAGGAGGTCGAGCCATCGCGCGAGGGCACGCCGCTCGGGGCCCCCGTCCACGAGCACGGTGGATCGGCCGTTTTGAATGAGGATCGCGTCGCCCTGGCCGACGTCGAGCACGCGCACGACGAGCTCGCGCGGTGTCGCGGGCGGAGCGATCGTCGCGCGAGCGGCGTCGCGCGCACTCGCCACTTCAGCGCCCGAGGCGCGACGATGCTCGAGGGCGACGCCACGGGGCGGCGCGCTCCACGCCACGGAGTCGCGCGTCGTGCCCTCCGGGTCGCGCAGCGCGAGCCAGTCGGCGCCGTTGGCGAGGGCGATCCCCGAGTACACCGCCACGGCGCGCGCGCCGCTCGCCGCACCGGCCGCACGCGCGAGGATCACCGCGCCGTTCGGCGGCACGACGATCGACTGCCGCACGACGTAGCCGGCGTCGTTCGCCGAGTGGAGCTCCCAGCCGCGTAGATCGGCGGCGACGGCGCCGGCGTTCGTGATCTCGATCCACTCGCCGCGGTCGTCGGCGACGGCGGTGGGATCGATCATCAGGCGCGAGATGGTGAGGTCGCGCCCCTGCGGCGTCGCCGTGCCGCGTCCGCGACACGCGAGCGCGAGGAGCAGCAGCGCGGCTGCCACCCGCCAGTCAGGGCGAGACTGTTTCACGAGCCGCGCGGGTAGGCTGAGCACCGCAACGTGTTTCACGCGGAGGCGCGGAGATACCGCACGCGGAGGCGCGGAATGGCTCGGAGAGACTGCGGCGCGAGGCACGCGTCGATGCCGACGCAAAGTTCTTGCTTTTGGAGTCGTGGATGGAGAGGGGCCGTGCGCTGCTCCCAGCATCTCGACCCGGAGAGCAGTCCTCCGCCCCTCCGCGAGTCTCCGCGCCTCCGCGTGAAATTCCGGTGCACCACACTGTGCCATCGCGCGGCTCCCCAGCGCCTCCGCGTGAATGGAGTTCCACGCCCATTCGCGCGCTCGACTGCCCGACTACCTGGCCTCGGCGCCCACGAGCCCTTCCGCCGCGTCGACGAGCTTGTCCACCGTGAGCCCGAGCTCTTCGTAGAGCCGCTCGTACGGTGCGCTCGCCCCGAACCGCTCGACGCCGAGCACGATGCCGTTGTCGCCCACCCAGCGATACCAGCTCATCGGGTGCGCCGCCTCGATGGCGACGCGCGGGACGCCCGCGGGCAGAACCGACTCGCGGTATGCCGCGCTCTGCCGCGCGAACAGCTCGTGGCTCGCGAGGCTCACCACGCGCGCTCGCACGCCGCGCTCGCCGAGCTTCTCGGCGGCGCTCATCGCGAGCGCGAGCTCCGAGCCGCTCGACATCAGCACCACCTGCGGCGTGCCTTCCTTCACGTCGGCGACGACGTAGCCGCCCTGCGCCACGCCGGCGGCGCTCGCGTACCTGGTACGGTCGATGAAGCCGAGCTTCTGACGCGTGAGCACCAGGCACACCGGCCCGTCGGTGTGCTCGATCGCCGTGCGCCACGCCTCCGCCGTCTCCGTCGCGTCGGCGGGACGCAGCAGGGTGAGCCCCGGGATCGCGCGCAGTGCCGAGAGCTGCTCGATCGGCTGGTGCGTCGGCCCGTCCTCGCCGAGTCCGATCGAGTCGTGGGTGAAGATGTAGATGATGCGCTGCTTCATGAACGACGCGAGGCGGATCGCCGGGCGCATGTAGTCGGAGAAGATCAGGAACGTCCCGCCGAAGGGGATCACGCCGCCGTGCAGCGCCATCCCGTTCATGATCGACCCCATGCCGTGCTCGCGGATGCCGAAGTGCATGTATCGCTTGTCGTAGTCGCCCGGCGCGAAGTTCTTCCATGACTTCACCGCCGTGCCGTTCGACGGCGTGAGGTCGGCCGAGCCGCCCATCAGCTCCGGCAGCACGCCGACGAGCGCGTTGAGCACGGCGTTCGACGCGGCGCGGCTCGCGACCGAACCGTTCTCCTTCGTGAACGACGGGATGACCTTGTCCCAGCCATCGGGCAGGTTGCCCGCGAGGCGCCGCTCGAGCTCGGTCGCATCCTTGGCGTACGCGGCACAGTACCCCGTGTAGCGCTGCTTCCATTCGGCGTGCGCCGCGGCGCCGCGCTCGCGCGCCCGACGCCAGTTGGCCAGCGCCTCCTCGGGCACGTAGAAGCTCTCCTCGGGGCGCGGCCAGCCGAGCGCCTTCTTCGTCGCGACGATCTCGTCGGCGCCGAGCGGCTCGCCGTGCGCGGAGGCGGTGTCCTGCTTCTTCGGGCTGCCGTAGCCGATGTGGGTGCGGGTGACGACGAGCGTCGGGCGTGACGTCTCTGCCTTCGCTTCGGCGACGACGCGGTCGATCGCGTCGAGGTCGTTCACGTCGGGCAGATGCAGCACCTGCCAGCCATAGCCCTCGAACCGCTTCCCCGTGTCGTCGCTGAAGGTGAGGTCGGTGCTGCCATCGATCGTGATGCGGTTGTCGTCGTAGAAGCCGATCAGCTTGCCGAGCTTGAAGTGTCCGGCGAAGGAGGCGGCCTCGTGCGAGACCCCCTCCATCAAATCGCCGTCGCTGCAGATGAAATACGTGTGGTGATCGATGATGTCGTGCCCGGCGCGGTTGAACACCGCCGCGAGGTGCGCCTCGGCGACGGCGAAGCCGACCGCGTTGCCGACGCCCTGGCCGAGCGGGCCCGTCGTCGTCTCGACACCGGAGGTGTAGCCGTACTCCGGATGACCCGGCGTGCGGCTCTCCCACTGCCGGAACTGCTTGAGGTCCTCGAGGGTGACGTCGTATCCGCTCAGATACAGGCAGCTGTACAGCAGCATCGAGGCGTGGCCGCACGAGAGCACGAAGCGGTCGCGATCGGGCCAGTGTGGATCGGCCGGATCGTGCTTCATGTGCCGCGTGAACAGGGCATAGCCGAGCGGCGCGAGGGCCATCGGCGTGCCCGGGTGGCCGGAGTTCGCCTTCTGGACACCGTCCATGGAGAGCGTGCGGACGGTGTTGATGCTGAGCAGATCGAGATCGGTCATGGCGGGCGAGAGGTTGGTTTCGCTGGAAAGATAGCCGGGTGAAAGGGTGAGTTGGTGAGTTGGCTAGTTGGTGAGTTGGTCGGTGAGCTGGTGAACTAACGGCCCTGGTCACGACCAGCGTGGAAGCCCAAACTCGAGGTCTCCACGCTGGTTCGTTGCCAGGGCCGTCAACTCACCAATCAACCGACCAACTAACTAGCCAACCAACTCACCAACTCACCGCCGTTCAGCGCCTCGCAAACACCGCCAACGCGCCAGCCGAGGTCGGGATGCCGAAGTTGTACGTCGCATTGAGCGCGGTCGCGGCCGCATCGGCGAGCACGCGGGCGCCCTCGGCGCTCGGGTGGATCCCGTCGAGGCTGACGTATGGCCCGTACGGCTGAGCCGTCGTCATGATCGCGGTCGCGTTGAACGCCGGCTTGGTGGCGACGCCCTCGTACAGTGCGCCGAGCGGGAAGTACGCGAAGCCCCGCGTCTGTGCCTCGTCCTTGATGACCGCATTCATCGCGGCGAGCTGCGCGTTCGTCGCGGCGACTCCGGCGGCGTCGAGGATGTAATCCTCCTTCGGCGCCGGAGAATCGGCGCAGCTTTGCGTGTAGGGTCCCCAGCCCTTGCTGTTATAGAACGCTCCCGTCGCGGCGGCGACCGGCACGATGTAAGGGACGAACAGCAGGTTGGTGCTGTTCTCGCAGTCGGCGGCGATGACGACGTTGAACGGTGCAAAGGTCGCGCGGGCGTTCCAGAACTCGGCGCCGGTGCGGAATGCGGGGAAGCTGCGCACGTCGTCGACGAGACCCACCAGTAGCCCGTGCTTCGCGGCGGCGTCGACCCGCGCCACGACCTCGCGATACTGCGGCTCCCACACGGAGACCGGCACCACGGTCGCACCGGGGTAGTAGAACCCGTGCGACGCACCGAGGACCTCGTTCCCGCCGAGCTCCACGGAGACGATCTTCGGGTTCTGCGACTCCATCGCCGTCACCTGCGACATGCCGGGGGGCAGCACGCGCGGATACTGGGTCGCGTGCCCGGGGTCTGGATTCTCGGGCGTCGCCGTCAACGCGTGGATGGTCCGCGCGCCGTCGATCGCGACGTTGGCGGCCGGCAGCACGACGCCAGGCTCGTTCGGCGCGCACTGGCGCTGGAGGAAGGGGAGTCCGGCAGACTCACCACTCAGGCGCTTGCCGGTGATGAGCGGCGCGACGAACGGTGCCGCGCACCCAGGGGACTGGATGAGCGGAAGCGTCAGCTCTCGATGCGCGAGCCGGGCGAGCTGCGCCGGCCACGACGTCTCCTGGGTGGCGGCGTACACGCCGTCGCCCTGGACACCCATGCTGATGCTGGTTCCGATGGAGACGTAGCGCTGGAACACGCCCAACCCTTCGGAGACGAGCTCCGGGACGAGGTCGTCGGCCGAGCGCGCGGCCGAGGTGGGAGGGACGGCGTTGTCCGCACAGGCGGCGAGCGCGGCGACGGCGAGCACTGCGGCGAAGCGACGGGCGTTCATGGTGTGACTCCGGTTGAGTTGTCAGACCGGCGCGGTGCGAGAGTGACCGCGTCATGCGTTGGAGGAGCGCCCTCCGCAGCGTGCGCACAGTGTGTCCCGGCTCTGCCCTGCAGTCCGTAGTGAGAACGACGTAGATGCGCGACGAGATCGACGTATGAGTCGCGTATCTCGCGCCGTAGTCATCGCTTACGCCGCCAGCGAGCCGGGACGTCCGCCGTTCTACGTCATTCTCGCCGCGCTGCTACGTACTCTGACGGATCGTTGCTCGAGCCTCTCGGCGGCACCCTTCTTCGCGACCTTCACGGGAGCGACGAGTGGACGCCAGACGGTTCGCGATCGATGGAAGCCCTGGCGCGGCGGGTACGTGCATCCGCGGCATCGCCTACGCATACGCGTCGGCGTCGCGCTCGGTGCGCGAGCTCGGCGCGAGCGCAGCGCTCGAGAGCGATCCCGCCGTGCTCGAGCGGTTCGGCTTCGAGCGTGTGCACGTGGCCGTCGAAGAGAGCCCGTACGAGCTGGCGTACGCCGCAGCGGCGCGCGTGCTCGGCGAGCAGGGCATCGATCCAGCCACCGTAGGCCTGCTCGTCTACGGCGGCACGCCGAGCGCGATGGCGTTCGCCGCGGCGACCGACGCGGACGCCGGCGCGACTTCGCTCTGCACGACGGATCGCTTCAGGTATCCCGCGACGCGGCTGCAGCACGAGCTCGGACTCGAAGGGGCCGCGGTGCTCGCCCTGGATCAGCTCGCGTGCACCACGCTCTTCGGCGCAATCCGCGTCGCCCGCGCGATGATGGCTACCGAGGGGCTCGAGCGCGCGCTGTGCGTGGCGAGCGAGTTCTATCCCGCCCACGCCGGACGCGAGGCGCTCTACAACTGCACCTCGGACGCCGCGTGCGCCGTGCTGCTCGAGGCCACAGACGACGCGAACGCGCGCAACCGCATCGTCGGCGCCGCGACCGTCACGAAAGGCTACTACTGGGACGCCGCGGCGATGCGCGAGGAAGTGGTGGCGTCGTACTTCCCCACCGCCGTGCATGCGATCGACCGTACGCTGTGCAGCGCGGGGTGGCGCCGGGAAGACGTGGACTGGGTGATCCCGCACAACGTGAGCGCGCGAAGCTGGGAGGTGCTGTTGCGCCTCGCGCGCCTTCCCGACGCACGCCTCTGGGGACGCAACATCGCGCGCCGCGGCCATGCGCTCGCCGGCGACAACTTCATCAACCTGCGCGACGCCATCGACGGAGGCGACGTGCGCCCGGGTCAGCGCGCGCTGCTCTTCTCCTATGGATACGGCGCGCACTGGACGGCACTCGCCGTGGAGGTCTGACGTGGACATCCTCGACTTCCACGCCGCGCACGGCGACGGCGTCGTGCTCGTGACGGGTGCCACTGGTCTGCTCGGCGCCGATGTCGTGAAGCGCTGGACGACGTGCGGCGCGCCTCGACGTCTCGCCGTCCTGGTGCGCGATCGCACGCGCTGGGAGACGTTGGCGCGCCACGCCGGACTGGCGCCCGGTGCCGTCGTGGCGATCGAGGGCGACATCGCCATCGAGGGACTCGGACTCGCTGCCGGCGCGCGCGCGTGGCTCGCGAGCCGCACCACCGCGATGGTGCACCTCGCCGCCGACACGACGTTCTCGCGTCCGCTCGATCAGGCGCGCCGCGTCAACCGGGACGGTACGGCGCATCTGCTCGCGCTCGCCGCGGACTGTCCGCACGTCGAGCGCTTCACCTACGTCAGCACCGCGTTCGTCGCTGGCCGTCGCACCGGATTCGTTCCCGAGTCAGCCGAGGGCGCGGCGACGGAAGCGATCGGCTGGGTGAACGCCTACGAGCGCTCGAAGGCCGAAGCCGAAGCGCTGGTGCGCGCCGCCAGAAACGACTGGGTGATCCTGCGCTCGAGCACCATCGCGTGCGACGACCGGAGCGGTGCAGTCACGCAACGGAACGCGGTGCATCAGGCGTTGCGTCTCTTCCACGACGGGCTCGCCGCGATGATCCCCGGCCTCCCGGACTCGGTGCTCGACGTCGTGCCGACGGACTACGTGAGCGACGCGATCGCGAGGCTCGCGCTGCGCGGTGGCATCGACGGCGCGACGGTGCACCTCTGCGCCGGTGCTGGCGCGATGCCACTTGGCGAGCTGCTCGACGAGTGTCACGCGCGCTGGGCGATGGACCCTGTCTGGCGTCGACGCGGAATCGAGCTGCCCTCGCAGGCGGACCTGGAGACGTGGGAGCTGTTCACCCAGGCGGTGGAGGAGACGGGACATCCCCGCCTGCGCCGCGTGACGCGGGCGCTCACCCATTTCCTGCCGCAACTCGCCCTGCCCAAGTGCTTCGACACCCGGGTCGCCGACGCGCTCCTCGGCGCCGGCCCACCGCCGGTGCGGGAGTACTGGGGGCACATGCTCGACCATCTGCAGCGCACGGCATGGCGTGGCGTGCCCGGGCTCGTCGAGGTGGCCGCATGAGCGCCGCGCAGACGACACTCGCGCGCGCCGCACTGCTGCGCGAGCTGGTCGCGTGGCTCAACGAGCGGTTTGCCCCCGACGGGCCGCTCATTCACGCCGACACCCTGCTGTTCGCTGGTGGGCTGCTCGACTCGATGCGCATCCTCGAGCTCATCGCGTGGACCGAGCGCGCGATCGGGCGTGAGATCCCCGATGGTGCCATTCGCACCGACAACTTCGCCAGCGCGGCACGCATCGCCGAGCTGTTCGCCGAGGGAGGAACCCATGCGCAGCGCTGAGCAGGTCGTCGCCGAGCTCCGCGCGCGCGGCGAGCTGTGGGAGGCGGGACCCGGGCTGGTCGGGCTGCGCGGCGACGTGCTGCAGCTGTACGAGCAGCTCGCCCAGCTCGCGCGCTTCGCCGCCGAGTCGGCCGCCGTCGATGCATGCGAGACGTGGCGCCCGCCCGCCGCGATCGCGCTCGGCACGCTCGCCCGCGCGCGCTACTTCGAGTCGTTCCCGCAGTGGCTCACGCTCGCCTCGCATCTGCGGGAGGACGCCGAGTCGCTCGAGCGCGTCGCGCGCGCCGACGATCCGGCGAAAGCGGCATGTGATGCCTGCGCGCCAGCCGACGCGGCGCTGCCGCCCGCGGTCTGCTACCACGTGTACGCCGAGCTCGCCGGGTGCGTGCTGACGGCACCGATGACGGTGAGCGTCGAGGGCACCTGCTGGCGGCACGAGGGTGACCGGCTCCGTCCGCTCGCACGCGGCTGGGCGTTCGCGATGCGCGAGGGCGTGTGCGTCGGCGACGAGGAGACCGTGACGGCATTCCGCGCGCGCGGCATCGAGCGCGCACGCGAGCTCGCGTCCGCGCTCTCGCTCGACGCGCGGCTCGAGGAGGCGACCGATCCGTTCTTCCGCCCGACCGCACGCGGGCGTGAGCTGCTCCAGCGGCTGAAGGGGCTCAAGCAGGAGCTGCTGCTCCCGATCGGCGGGGACAGCATCGCGGCCGCGTCGTTCAACCTGCACGAGGGCTTTTTCGGCGAGGCGTTCGACATCCGCCTCGCTGATGGCTCGCCCGCCGCGAGCGCCTGCGTCGCCTTCGGCATCGAGCGCTGGCTGCTCGCCTTTCTCGCCGCGCACGGCACTTCCGCGCGGGACTGGCCCGCGCTTCCCACTCCGACTCTTCATCAGGTGATCGCATGACCGCGCCGCTCATCCTCTCCGATCCGCGCCTGACGCCGCCTCCGAGGCGTTCGGACTATGTGCGACTCGCCGCCGCCGCCGATCGCGGTCGGTGGTCCGTCGAGCGCGACGTGCGCTGGTCCGCCGTCGACCCGGCGCGAGCGCACGAGCGCCCCGACCTCCTCACCCAGCTCCGCACCGCGGCGCTCATCGAGAGCTACCACCCGGTGCACCTGGGCTGGATGCTCGACGACACCTGGGGCGACATCGACGCCGGCGCGGCGATCGCGCTCGAGATGTACGAGGGGTTCAAGCACTTTCACGCGCTCCGCAGCTACCTCGACGCCGTGGGCTTCGAGCCGGCGATCACGGACGCGGAGCTCGTCGCCATTCGCGCCGCGGCGCGCGCCATCGGCCCGAAGGGATCGCTCGTCGAGCGGCTCGTCGAGTTCATGCTCTCCGAGCACCTCGCGTCGTACTTCTTCCGGCGGATCGGCGAGCAGGCGACCGATCCGGTGCTCGCCGAGCTGCTCGCGTTCATCGCGGCCGACGAGGTGCGCCACGCGCAGGCAGCGTCCGACTTGTTGGCGACCCGGATCGCCAGCGACCCGGGCATCGTGCCCGCCGTGCTCGAGGCCGCTGTCCACTTCCACCACTTCGGCGAGCAGGTGGTGGCCGACGTCCCCGTCGCGCTGCCCGGCGACCC
>DATFOL010000077.1:0-5148 GCA_035265545.1 Gemmatimonadaceae bacterium
GAAACACGTCGGCGAGCGCGGCCGAGTCGCCCGACCGTGCTTTCGCGAGCAGTACGGTGACTTCAGTGGGAAGCGGCTGATCCGGCATCGTCCGACGGAACCGGCAACAATGAGAACCCGTCGCGCGGCAGGAGATGCCGCGCGACGGTTCCAAGATGTGCCGCAGCCGGTCGGCCGGCAACGACTCAGGTGATGCCGACCAGAGCCGGTCACCCGAGCACGAACGGCTGGTGTCCGACGATGTCGTGCGCGAGCGTCCACGTAGCGATCTGTCGCCCGAGAGCGAATCCGGCCTGGGTGTCGAATCGGTAGTGGATGCCGGCGTACAGCCGCGAGATCGCCCCTACTTCCACCATCGCCTCGAGCCGTGCCCGCTCGCTCGGGAACAGCGCGCCGAGCACCGTGGCCGCCGACCCGACCAGCGCGGAGTGATTGGATGGATACGAGGGGAAGCTCGGCTGAGGGATCGCGCGCACGATGGCCGGATCCGCCTGGCTGGGCCGGATGAGCCAGTAGTGGTACTTGGCTTCGTGGCTCGCGACGAGTGCGTCGTACGCCGCCATGTTCATCAGCGCCAGGCGGTGAGCCGTCTCCCGCTCGGAGAGGTGGTACTGCACTGCGAGGTCGGAGGCGACACCGTTCAGGTAGCCCTGCGCGGAGATGGTTCCGGCACCAAGCGCCCAGAACCTGGCGATGCTGTCCTGCTCCGTCGTTCGGGTGTCGGCGATGTGGCGCACTTCGGCCAGAGCCGCGGCGAACGCGGGCGAGTCGAACGCCGGCGGCGGCGCGGGACGGAACTGATCGTTGGAAGCGAGGAAGAACGTCTTCGCCTGACCGAGCGTGGCGAACGCCGGCGGCGTGGTGGGAAGCCAGCAGCCCGCGCAAGTCGGCACGGTGCCGGTGAACGGCGCGAAGAATCCGTCCGTCTTGGCGCGCTCGATCACCCCCGCGGCAACCGTCCGCCCGATCGCCTCACCCGAGGCGAAGTCCTCGTGGCGAGTGCCAGCATGGACCACCGACGTCTCCTGCTGGTCCACCAACCCCTCGAGGTACGCAGCCTCCTGCGGATAGACGTAGGAGAGCACGGCAGCAGAGGCGCCCGCGACCGCGCCGCGATCCACCGGGTGCAGCGAGCGCTGCTTGGCCTTCTCGGTGCCGACGACGGCGTTGTACTCCGCGACCGTCAGCAGCGCGAACATGCGGATCGTCGCGGGGGCGCTCGTGTTGTACTTCATGACGAGGCCGCGAGCGACCTCGTTCCACTTCACGGTAGCGACGGGCTCGGCGGACGTGACGACACGCGTCGTTGAGGCAGCCTGCGGCGCGACGGTGGCGGCGGGCTCGCCGCAGGCGACGACGAGCGCAGCGATGGGGAGCGTGGCAGCCCAGCGGGCGGCACGGCGAGAGAGCGCGGGCATGATGGATTCCTTTGGCGTGAAGATTCGCGGGTATGCGGATCACACGGGTGGCGGCCGCTGGCGCGGTGCGCGGAAAGGTCCGCTGCGCCGTCGCCTGGCCCGTCACGCCGTGGTTGATCGCGTGGTCGTGCTCACCTAGGCGAGAGTCGCGGGCGAATCGAGCCACGGACGACGAGAGCCTCGGCGGATGATGCTCGCCGAGGCTCTCGATCACGACCCTATCTGCTCATCGGCCGCCCGGCCACTGCTCCGATGCGGTTCGCGCCGTCCTCAGATACGACTCGACTCGCGCGACGACGGCCGCGTTCTCCGCCGCCACCCCGTCTCAGCGCGTCAGGAGCCCCAGCAGAGGAAGTATGATCACCACGCAGAAGGCGATGCCGAGCGTCCAGTTGAGCCATCGCTTCTCGGGATGAGTGACCCAACGAAACAGCACGACGGAGAACAGGAGCGACTGCAGCACTGTCTCCCAGAGGCCCAGCAGCTGCGCCCGCGGTGGGATGACCGTGTAGATCAGCCCTTCCACGGAGCCGGGCGCGGGTCCGAAGGTGGACAGAACGCCGAGCGCGAGCAGGAGCCACCAGAGTATCAGCCAGCCGCGCCGCTCGACGAAGAGGACGCGGCGCAGCGGGTAGAAGGCGAGCGCGAAGATCACTCCGCGCAGCGGTTGAAGGAGCGGACCCGCCATCACCCACTCATCCGACGTGGGACGCATGAGATAGGACAGCGGCGGTTCGGAGTACGTCCTCGCGTAGTCGCCGAGCGTGTACGCGAGGATGCCGGCGACGAAGTACGTCACGGTGTGCACGACGACGGTGCGGATGGTCAGACCCGCGAGCGTCAGTCGGTTCACGTTGGGCATCGTCATTCTCGGTCGCGGACCTCGCAGTGAGTAGCCGTCGATGCGTCTTCCGTCGCGCTGCCGATGTGCGTCAGGCCTTGTGGTAGTACGTGTGCGTTGCTGGCCGGGGTTTCGCCGCCGGAAGCCCCGCTATTCGATGCCGCCCGCGGCTTCGATGCGCAATAGCGCCGGCTCACTCACGAAGATGCGGTCGTGAAACCGCCGTCCCCACGACAACGCGGTGACGTCGCGATAATCGTGGCGAGTCGTCGTCCGATCGTGTCCCGGGTGGAGGCGCTTCCAGATCGAGGCGCGGGTATTCGGGTCCGCGCCGTGCGCGAGCAGCAGCTCCGTGAACGGTGCGACGAACGGCCCTCGCTTTCGATAGTTCATCCAGAAGTTCGGTTGGGAGACCACCGTGTTGCACAGCGGAGTGAACCCACCGAAGCCGCTCGGCCCGACGGCCGCGCGAGCGTCGACGTCGGCGCCATGCGCGATGAGCCAGCGGGCGATCTCCATCTCGTCGAACTCGACGCACATGTGCAACAGCGTGGTGCCGGCGAGCGGGGTGCCCGTCGTCGCGTCGATCGGATCGCCGCAGCCCATCTCGGCCGGATAGATCTCGCGGTGTGAGAACGTCCGGCCAAGCAGCGCTGGATCGCGCGCGAGATGCCGCTCGAGCAGGTCGATGCGCCCGCGATGGAGTGCCATCGTCGGGGTGTCGGGCAGCTCGAGCCCATGCTGCACGTACAGCTCGAGGATCGCGTGCTTCGCGGCCGGATTGCGTCCGTCCGTCTGGAGCACGGTCTCGACGGGACATCCCTGGCCGGCTCGGAGCGGTGCGCCGAGCGAGAGCAGGAGCGCGGTGCCTTCGACGCTCAGCGTGTAGGCGGGGCCACTGAGCGCGCCTTCCTCGATCGGTGGCTGGCCGGCCATGTCGTAGATCATGCGCGCCGTAGCGACGTGCCCCTGGAGTGCCGCGCGCCCCGCCGCCGATTCGAGGTCGGCGGCACCGAGCTCGTGAAGCATGCGGATGATCCGGTCGCGCCCGAGGTTCGCCGCGTAGGTCATCGGCGGTCCCCAGTTGCTGTCCGTGCGAATGAGGACGTGCTCGCGGATCGACCCCGGGTTTCGTGTCACGAGCGTTCGCACCGCGTCGGCGTCGTCGCGCCAGATCGCGTCGGCGAGCTCCACCGCGTGGCGGAGTCGGGTCCAGCTCGATGCTTGGTAGCTTCGCGCGAGCACGAGCTGGGCGTCGGCGAGCTTCGCGCCCGGCGGGTCGATCGGATCCGGATGATGCTCGCGCAGCTCGGCGATCGCGCTGGCGTCGCCGGCGTGGATGTCGCGAAGCAGCTCCTTGGCCTGACGCTTGAGCTGTTCGGGGTCAGGGCGGACAGGCAGGCGGCGGACGGGCACGATGATCCTCCTTTGAGAGCCCGTGGTCCGCTGGCGTCGGGCAAGGAGGTTCGGCGATCACATCCGAACGCTGTCGATCCTGCTCAGGTGGACTCGGTCCTGCCCGCGGACGGGAGGCGCCCTGCGCGCCGCGTCCCAACGTAAGGCCCTCGGCGGATCGCACAAGCGCGCGGACAATAACTAGAAACTAAGTTACACGTGATGTCGTACGGGTGGCTTGGGAGGCGGCCCGCCCGGTTCGTCGCGGCGCTCCCGACAGGCTCCTTCACCCGAGGCTTCCATGCGACTCACACTCCTGCTTCTGCTCCCGTTGTCCGTCGGTCCCGTGCACCGCACCGCGGGCGCCCAGGCGGCGCCCGCGTCATCGCTCACGCCGGCCGCGCTGGACAGCGCGCCCGTCAGCATCCGCTGGAACCGGCTCGTGCCGGTATTCGCCCAGGAGGCTGCCGCCAGCAGGCGAGCGGCACGCATCGCGGCGGCGGGCGACTCCGCCGCCCTGCGCCGGATCGCGCAGACACCCCCGCCGATTCTCTTCCGGGTCTACACGCTGCTCAGCGTCGCGCAATACGGCGCGCTGAACGCCGCGAACGACGAGCGCGGCCTCTCCACCGAAGCGGCGATCGCCAGCGCTTCGGCAGCGGTGCTCAGGGAGCAGTTCACCGACTCCGCCGTGCGCGCCTCGATCGCGCGTGAGCTGACGCGAGACCTCGATCGGATTCGAAAGGGAACCCGTGCCGCGGAGCGAGCGAGCGCCGGCAAGCGTCTGGGAGAGGACGTGGCCCGGCGGGTGATCGCCTGGGCGCCCCCGCTCAACTTCGCCGAGGTGTGGAACGGGACGATTCCCACGGGACCGGGGATGTGGTACAGCGCGCGCGGCGTCCCGCCGATGGGAACCAACCTGGCATCATCGCGCGGCTGGTTGCTCGACTCGGCGGCCCGCTTTCGCCCGGCGCCGCCACCGACGTACGGGTCGCCCGAGTTCCGGGCAGCACTCGAGGAAGTGCAGCGAGTCGCGCGTGCGCGGGCTCCCGAGCAGACGGTGATCGCCCAGCGATGGAACATCGCGGATCCGTGGGCGCCGTGGAACGAGACCGCGGTCGCCGCGCTGCTGCGCCACCGTGCGTCCGACTCAGCAGCCGTACGGGTGCTCGCGGTACTGAACGTCGCCTCGTCGGATGCCATCATCGCCTGCTTCGAGGCGAAGTACCACTACTGGACCATTCGTCCGTCGCAGGCCGACACGACCCTCGCGCTCGCCGACAGCGTCAGCCTGCCCAACTTCCCCTCTTATCCCTCGGGACACGCCTGCAGCGCCGGCGCGTTCGACGCCGTCCTCGGCCACTTCGTTCCCCAGGATCGCGCGTCGTTCACGCGGATCGCCGAGGAGCAGGCGATGTCACGGCTGTACGGCGGGATCCATTATCGGTTCGACAACGATACGGGCCTGGAGCTCGGACGAGCCGTGGCGCGGAA
>DATFOL010000078.1:0-7625 GCA_035265545.1 Gemmatimonadaceae bacterium
TGCTCGGTGACGCGCATCGTCCCGATCTCCGCCGTCATCCGCGCACCGACCCGCCCCGTGAGCACGAGCCCCGTCAGTAGCGGTCCAAGCTCGAGCACCTGCATCAGGCGCACCGACAGTCCGATGATCGAGAGCTGAACCCCGGGGAACAGCTGGTACCGAACCTGGATGGCGATCACGCCTCCGATGAACGCGGCGACGATCACGGTGAGCGGGATCGACTCGACGCCGACTCGCTGCATCTGCCGGATCGTCTCGGGGACGAACGTCGCCGGATCGCCGAGCGCGCGGCCCACGTCGCGCAGGAAGTACCCGCGCGCACCGACCGAGCGGAAGAGGCCGATGAATGCACGCGTGATGCGGCGGAAGAACTTGATGCCGGTCCGCTGCACGACGGGGAAGGTCTCCGTCGGCTGCAGGCGGCCGTCGAGCGGCCGATCGAGCTCGCTCACGTACGCACGCGCACGAGGAGCACGAGCCCCATCAGGGCGAACATGGTGTTGGGCAGCCAGGCCGCCACATCCGGGTTGATCAGCGCCTTGCCTCCGACCGCCTTCGTGAGCTGGATCATCAGGAGAAAGATGATCGTCGTCGCGAGACTGACGCCGATCCCGTATGCCGTACCGCCTCGCTGGGTGCTCGTCGCAAGGGGCGCGCCGAAGAGGGCGATGACGAGGCACGTGATCGGGATCGCGATCTTGAGCGCACGCTCCACGCGGAGCACGTTCGCATCACCCCCCGAGCGCTCGAGCGCCCGGATGAACCGTGTGAGCTCGGCGAACCGCATCTCCTGCGGGTTGCGCGGCCGCGCCATCATGTCGATCGGCTGCTCGGTCATGCGCCGGTCGGTCATCGACGTGAAGCCGATGGTGAAGTCGGGGAGGCTGTCGCGGATCACGTGCATGTCTCCTTCCCGGATGGTCCAGCGCTTCGCCTTCGGCGCGTATGCCGCACCCTGGGACGAGATGATGACCGTCGGGTAATCCGGACCGTTCCCCTTTCGTTCGATCTGAAGCTTGTCGAGCGTGCCGGCCGCGGCGTCGAGCATCTGCGCCTTGTAGACCCGCCCGAACTCGCCCGCGTACGTGAAGTTGAACCGCTGCGTTCCCCCGCCGACCTTGGTCTCCTGGAGCAGGTCGCTCCGCCGCGCGTCGGTGATCGGCACGATCTCCGCCACCACGAGATCCAGCCCGGCCGCGAGCAGCGCACCGAGCATGATCGGCGCGATGATCCGGTAGAAGCTCACCCCCGATGCCTTCGCCGCCGTGATCTCCGAGTGTCGCGTGAACGTCACGATCGAGAACACCGTCGCGAACAGCACCGCGGCCGGCATCGCCATGAACAGCGACTGGGGCATCCAGTACACGTAGCTCAGTGCGATGTCGCCCCGTGGCAGGTTCCGGTCGAGGTATCGCTGCAGGTGATCGGTCAGATCGATCACGACGAGCAGGAGGGGGAATCCGATCGCGGTCGCGAGGAAGATCTTGATCCACTCCGTGAACACGTAGCGGTCCAGCGGACGCACGAGACTCATGCTGCCTCCTTCACGAGCGTGGGTTGCCTCCGCCGCCCAAGCAGGCTGGCCACTTTGTCGAAGCGATCCGCCCAGTTGCCGCCTCGGCCGGAGTTCTCCTCATGCCCCATTCGGAGCAACAGCACCAGGCCGACCAGGGTGAGGACCACGTTCGTCCCCCACATCGCCCAGAAGGGCGGGATGATCCCCTTGTTCGCCAGCGATTCGCCACCGATCAGCCCGACGTAGTACAGCGCGAACACCATCAGGCTCACGAGCAGCACCAGCCCGACGCCGCCCCGCGGGAACCGCAGTGCGAGCGGTGCTCCGAGGACGACGAAGATCAGGCAGGCCGCGGCGAGCGAGAACTTCTTGTTGATCTCGACCTCGTACCGATTCTTGGTCCGCTGGGACAGCTCGTACCGGAGCTTCACCTCCGCCGTGCGCGAGATGTTCTCCGCGATCTCGGTCTGCGAGAGCTGCCGGTTCATCTGGATCCGCGCCGCCGAATCCGTCTTCGTGGTCGCGAGGAACGGATCGACGAACGTCCCTGGTGCCCCCTTTTGCGGCTGGCCCGCCGACGGCACGGGCGCGGGCACCGGCGTCGCCCCGCGCGAGCCCGGCGCGGGAGGGCGCGAGGTGCCGAGGATGACGGTGCCCTGCTGCGGAGGCACCCCTGGGCCTGCGGGTGCCGCGAAGCGCGTCGCCGAATCGGCTGTCGCACGGCGCGCGTTGTCCCGCCGCGCCACCGTGTCCTGCGCGAGACGTCTCGCCGTGGTGCCCCGCGCGGGGCGCCGCCTCGTCGTGTCCTGCACGAACGCGTGCAGCCCTGCCGAACGCACCTCGGCCGCCTCCGCCGCCTTCACGCCGACCAAACGCGCGAGCACCCGGCAGTAGGCCCAGCCGAGGTTCTTCGGTTCCGGCGTCGGGACCGCTGCTCTGTGCACCGGCGGCTGCACCGGTGTGCGCTGTTCGGCGCTCAGCCGCGCGAGGCGCAACGCCTCCTGGTACTCGCGGCGATTCTCCTGATGGATCGCGTTGGCGCGGATCAACCGCTTCTGCATGGCGCAGACGCTCAGCTCGCGGTCGCCTCGCGAGAGCGTGTCGCCCTTCTCTCGGTCGAACTGGCCGGTGACGTTGGGGATCTTGATCCGGTCGCGGTCGAAGAACAGTCGGTCCAGCTGGCCCGGCTTGTCCGTCGCCACGGTCTGCATCTGACCGTAATAGAGCTCGAGATCGAGGTCCTTCCGGTTGGACGCGAACTGGATCAGCCCGCGGTCGGCGTAGATCGTCCGACGACGGGTCGGGTCGCTGAGATCGTAGATCACGACCTCCCGCATGCGCCCGTTCGACTGATCGATCCGCCCCGCCTTCAGGTAGAGCTTCCCCTCCTGGACCGCGTTGATCACCTGGGGCTTCAGCAGGAACGTCGGCTTGGTCTGCGCGATGTCGTCCTGCAGCGTCTTGAGGCGAAAGTTGGCGCGGGGGAGCACCTGGTCGTTGAACGCCAGGAGGAAGATCGACATGAAAAAGCCCCACACCAGCGCGGGCGTCACCAGCCGCCAGGGGCTCACGCCGCTGGCCTTGAGCGCGGTGACCTCGTTCTCGGCCGCGAGCCGGCTGAAGGCATACAGCACCGCGACGAGCACCGACATCGGCAGCGTCAACGCCACCGTGAACGGCACGGAGAGCGCGAAGAACTCGCCGATCACCGAGGCGGGAAGCCCCTTTCCGACGAGCTCGCCGAACTGACGCGAGATGAAATTCAGAATCATCAGGGAGGTCAACGCGGTCAGCGCGAAAACGAACGGACCGACGTGTTCCCTGAGGATGTATTTGCTGATTATCTTCACGAAGAGGACCGGAGTACGCCCTGCGCGCGGAACTTCAAGATTTGCACAGGGTTGTAGCGCGTGTCGCGGCCAGTAAGTTCCACCCGTCCGACACCGAAATTCAAGTCTATCCTTCCGCGCACGGACCACGTTCGCGGGGGCATGCCTTCCTGGGACATCGGGGACGCGATGCGCGTCGCGGTCCTACCCCACGCACTGTGAATTGGTGCGGGTGCTCGTGGGTCACCGCCGCTCACGCCCGGGCGGTCACGTGCAGTAGACGCACCCGCATCGGATCCGGCGCCGGGCACGGGCCGTCCGGGCCCCATCGATCTCGACAACGAGAGGACGACCGACGCCCCCGAGGGTCGCGGCTGGAGACGCATCGCAACAACTTCCATCGGCGGCGGACACGACTTGCGCTCCCGCCCGCGCTGCGGCCCCACTGCTTCGGCGACGCCACGCAGTACGGCAGCCCTCCCGGTAAAACCCAGGCCCGATCCAATGCCGCTCCCGCGGACGCTCCTGCTCACGCTCTCCGCCGTCGTCGCGTTCTCCACGCTCTCCGCCTGCGATCGCTTCTCGTCGCGAGCGAAGACCGCCTTCGTCGGTGACTCGGCGATGTCGTACGCGCGCCAGCAGCTGGCCTTCGGCCCGCGCGTCCCCGGCACGCCGCAGGCGCAGCGCGCCGGCGACTGGATCGTCGCGATGATGCGCCAGCGAGCCGACACCGTGATCGAGCAGCGCTGGACCCACACGACGGCGGATGGGAAGCAGCTCCCTTTGCGCAACATCCTCGCGCGCTTCCGCCCCGAAGCGACGCAGCGCGTGCTGTACCTCACGCACTGGGACACGCGGCCGACCGCGGACCAGGACCCCATCCTCGGCAACCGTGGCGATCCGGTCCCCGGAGCCAATGATGGCGCGGCGGGAGTCGGACTGTTCATCGCGCTCGGCGATGCGCTCAGGAAGACGCCGCCCAACGTCGGCGTCGACCTGCTGTTCGTCGACGGTGAAGACTACGGAAAGAACTTCGAGGCGCCGTACACCGACGTCCTCCTCGGCTCGCAGTACTTCGCCGAGTATCTGCCCAGCGCGGACTATCGCCCGATCTTCGGCGTCCTGTGGGACATGATCGGCGACGCCCACCTGAACATCCTCCAGGAAGGAAACTCCATGCGCCAGGCACCCGAGGTGGTGTCGCGCGTGTGGCAGAAGGCGGCCGATCTCGGCTACGACGATGTGTTCATCCCGCGCCAGGGCTACGACGTGACCGACGACCATGTCCCGCTGCTGAACAAGGGGCTGCGAGTGATCGACGTGATCGACCTCGACTACGGCCCGCCCGCGCCCGACGGCACGGCGAGCCCGAACTACCACCACACGATGCAGGACACGATCGACAAGCTGTCGGTCAAGAGCCTGCAGACGGTCGGGGATGTAGCGCTGTCGTTGTTGACGGAGTAGTCGCGTACGCATGGGTGCGCGACGGTGCACCCCCCGAACGCCGTCGGACCCTATAAAGGGGATCCGACGCGCTTGGTTGAGCGCCGTCTCGCCGATAGCGTCACTGCCCCCGACAGATCGCAAGGACGCGAGCGTTCCAGGAGGAGGAGCGTTCGGGCGTAGCAAGAGACTCGGCGCGTAGCGCCGAGTCTCGCCGCGTGTAAGCCCGTACGCGACGACGCAGGGAATGCGCGCGGCCGCCCAGCGCATCGACGCCCAGCGCATCGACGCCAGACTCGCACGAGCGAACACGCACCAATCCAATCAATCGCTCGCTTCGTAGCCAGCACCGGGAGCCCCGCGATCGCGAGCCTCCCCGTCATCTTCTTCCGTGGAGAGGCTATGAAGACGTGGATCACCCGGCGCGAGCGACTCGTGCCATTGCTGGCCGTCGCGGGCCTGCTCGCGGCGTTGGCGACCGCGCGCTCGCTGGTGGCGTCGGATCACCAGGACACCCCCGAGGTGGAGCTCAGCCCGCGCTACGACGTCAACGACGTCTATGCGTTCCCCGCGGCCGATCCGAGCCGCATCGCACTCGTCCTCGGCACCTCGTCGCCGCTGACGCCGGCGGGCACACCGAGCGCGCGGTTCGGCACGAAGGACAAGGAGCTGTACCAGTTGAAGGTGGATGTCGATGGCGACGCCGTGGAGGACCTCGTCTTCCAGATCACTTTCACGGGGAAGGAGAAGCAGAAGGTCACCCTGCGCGGTCCGTACAAGCCGAAGGTCACTGGTGCGCAGGGCAACGTTCTCGTCGGCGGGAAGAAGATCGACGGTCCCATCGGCCAGGTCCTCGGCGACGCGAAAGGTGTGCAGCTGTTCGCTGGTCCGCGCGACGATCCGTTCTTCATCGATCTCGAGCAGTTCTTCCGGATCATCCCCGACCGCCGTCCATCCACCGGACCGCTCTCCGTCGCACCCGCGCCGGCGTCGTCGTTCCGCGCAGCGGGTGAGGCCGTCGACTTCGTGCGCGGCTACAACGATCTCGCGATCGTCATCGAGCTCCCCGTCGCCATGCTCTCCGTCGACGGCAAGCATCCGGGCCGCTTCGGCGTGTGGGGCACCACGAGCCGCGCCCGCGGCAGCTGATCTTCGTCCGCCTTCATTCAACTTCTGCGTACAAGGAGCATTCACGCATGCTGTGGAAACATCTCATCCGGTCCACCGTCGCCTGTGCGGCGCTCGGGCTGTTCACGGCAGGATGTGCGGACTCGGGTGCCGTCAGCGCTCTCACCGCACCGTCGGACAGTCAGGCCGATGCGCTGCACGGCGACGCCGCCGACGGCGACATGGTCTACGATCAGGTCGACTTCCTCGGGAACCCACTCGTCAGCGAAGTCACGATCGTCAAGGCGCACCACGACGCGTACAACAAGACGCAGCCGTACAACACCGCCACCTTCCGTCCCGAGACCGAGGCGTTCGTCACGAGCTTCAATCGGCCGCAGGAGCTGGCCACGCTCCTCGGGAGCGTGCTGTATCCCGACATCCTCGTCGTCGACGCGACCAAGAGCCCGAGCACGGCCGGCTGGCTCTCGTGGGCACTGGCCAACGGATACGGTGGACGAAAGCTCACCGACGACGTGGTCGACGTCGGGCTGACGGCGATCTTCAGCTCGTTCCTGAACCCGACCAACGCGTACTGCGAGCCGTTCCAGCTGCCGTTGTGCACCGACAACGTCGGCGCCAACGACGTGTCGTTCTCCGGCACGTTCCCGTATCTCGCCGCACCGCACGGCTGATCGCACACCGCGTGGACCGCTCCGCGCTCGTCCGAGCCGGAGCGGCACCGCGATTCCTCGAGAGAGAAGCCATGCATGCACGTCGTTGGTGGGTGCCGCTGATCGGCGCGGCGGTGGTGGGCGCCGGCTGGCTCGCCGCAGCGGGCGCGAACGCCGTGAGCTCCGCCGCGGCGAAGGGACAGGTCGGTGCACCCGCCGACTCCGGTGGAGGCCCGCCGCTCGGAGAAGACGAAGCCCGCGGGCGTGACATCGCGTTCTACGAGCGACGCGTCGCTCAGGACTCGCAGAGCGCGCTCGATCAGACGATGCTCGCCACACTCTACGTGCAGCGGGCTCGGGCCACCGGCGAGGTCTCCGATTATGCGCGTGCCGAGTCGCTCGCGCGCCGTTCGATCGCGCAGCGCACGGCGCGCAACGGACAGACCTTCGCGCTGCTCGCGTCGACGCTCATGGCGAGGCACGCCTTCCGCGAAGCGCGCGACGTGGCCCGCGGCGCCGACTCTCTCTGGCCCGGCGTCGCCACCCATCTCGCGCTGCTCGGCGAGATCGAGCTCGAGATCGGCGACTACGCTGCCGCCGACTCCCACTTCTCGGCCATCCACTTCGACGGCGAGCAGTTCGGCGTCGCGGCGCGGCTGGCCCGCTGGCGCGAGCTCACCGGCCGCGTCGCCGCCGCGCGCCGCCTGCTGCGCACCGCGGCCACCCGTGTCGATCGACGTGACGACTTGCCGCGCGAGCAGGTGGCCTGGTTTCACTACAGGCTCGGCGAGCTGGAGCTCCGCGCCGGTCGGCTCGATGCCGCGGACTCGGCGCTCCGACGCGGCCTCGCGGTCTTCCCGGACGACTATCGCATCCTCGGCGCCCTCGCGCGTCTCGCGACGGCGCGCCGCGAGTGGGAACGGAGCATAGAGCATGGCGACCGTGCGATCGCCATTCAGCTCGACCCGGCGGCGCTCGGCACCGTCAGCGAGGCATACGCCGCGCTGGGCGACACCGCGCGGTCGAGCGAATATGCGCGCGCGATGACCGTGA
>DATFOL010000079.1:0-3264 GCA_035265545.1 Gemmatimonadaceae bacterium
TACCGGGTACTTCAGTGGCCGTTAGAGATCAGCTCTTCTTCGTCTTCACCAGTATCACCCCCGACCCTCCTCTCGACCCGTAGAACGCCGTCGACGCCGCGTCCTTGAGGACTTCGATCCGCACCACGTCGTTCGGGCTCAGTGAGTCGAGCGCACGGGTGCCGGGAAGGTCGGAGGGATGGCCGTCGATCACGATGAGCGGATCGAGGTTGCCGACCGGCGAGCTGAGGCCACGAATGCGGAGGGCGAAGGTTCCGTTCTGTCGGATCACCTGCACGCCGGGCGCGCGCGACTCGATCAGCTCCTCCATGCTGGTGTAGACGTGCCGAGACTGATCGACGACGAGCGACGCGTCGGACGACGTGGACGTCGGGCCCGGATTCGAGCCGGCGGTGCTTCCCGGCCTGTGGTTCTTGGGAGGGGCGCACGCCGCGCTCGCGGTCGCGGTCAGGATGACGAGTGCGCGCAGGACGCGAGTCGTCCGGGTCTCGTGCATGGGCTTCACCTTCGCCTGAGTGGCAGTCGCGGCGGCAGAGGACCATCCACGCCGCTGATTCCGATCCGCTGAGCTTCCGATCTAGAGTCGGACCGCGCGACCGTCAAGATCGACCGCGCTACTCGCCCGGTCGGTACCGGCGCTCGGTGTGGCCGACCAGCTGCGACGGATAGAAGTACACCGTCCGCAGGTCGCCGCGGGTGTAGCGCAGCATCTGGTCGTTGAAGTGCGGCGAGCGCGGGTCGCCGCTCTCGCCGCCAGGCGAGATCGCGCGCGCCCGCACGCTGTCCCCGAGGTCGACGACAGCCACGAAGGTGTTCCCGCCGGTGCCATATCGGCGCTTGGTGCCCGGATAGGTCCGCGCGCTGAGCGAAGCCAGCGAGCCCCACGTGCTCGACGTGAACGGCACGGGAAGGCTCGGCGCCGCGTCGCTGAACGGCTGCACCAGGTCGCCGGAGATCCGTTGGACGCGGTTGATCTCTCCCCACGGTACGCGCCAGCTCCCGAAGTCTCGCTCGAGGCGATCGATCACCGCGGCGAGAAGCTCGAGCTTCTCGCTCGCCGGGGAGTGTGTCTGCATGTAGTCGTTCACCGTCATGCGGGCCGCCGCGGCCGCGGCGCCGCTCCGGCTCGATAGATCCGTCGCCCAGAGCACCGCGAGCGTCGTCGGCACCGAGGTCGCCGACCACCGATGGTCCCATCCGCGCAGCGCGGCGATCGGCGCCGCCAGACGCACACGCGACGGACTCGACGCGGGCGTCGAGTCCCAGGCCGCGACGAGCGTCGGCACGAGGCGCGCGAGCGCGGGGAGGTACGGGTCGAACGCCGCATCGATCAGGCGCTGCAGCGTGAAGTCGCGCCGGTTGGCGAGCACCATTGCCGCATGCTCGCCGCGCGCATTCTCGCCGGCCGCATCCATGTAGCGAGGGAAGCCTTCCTTCTTCGGGCTGTTCGGGCCCGCGACCGAGTACGGCCAGTTGTTGGTGTTCGCGATCCAGCCGACGGCCGGGTTCACGACGTACGGCGTCTCTTCTACTGGATGCACGCCGTTCCACTCCGTCGCGGGATCGCTCCCGTCTACCGGCTTGCTCCGATCGAAGCGATCGGAGCGTCGCGGAATGAACTGCGGCATGAAGAAGGCGATGTTCCCGTCCGCGTCAGCGTAGACGATGTTGTTGGACGAGTTCGCGCCAAGCTCCATCACCGAGCGGAACTCGGCGAGCGTCCGCGCACGCGTTCGGAGGAACGACTGGCTCAGCGCCTCGATCGGCTTCTGCATCATCGCGACGCTGATCCAGCGTCCGTCGGCCTCTCGCACGACGGGGCCGTGGTGGGTGCGGTAAACGGTGAAGGTGCGCGTCGCTGTCCGCCCGTCCGCAGCGCGGTACGGGATGACGATGCGCTGCACGCCCACGGGCCGCTCCGCGCCGGCGTAGCGGTAGTGCCAGCGCCCGTTGCGCTGCGCAACCGACTCGGCGAACTCGTCGACCACGTCGGCACCGCTGGTGGGGTGCATCCAGCCGATCCGGTCGTTGAATCCCTGGTAGAGGAATGGCTGCCCCCAGGTCGCCGCGCCGTAGGCGTTGAGCCCCGCGTCGCTCGTCATCTGCAGCTCGGAGCGGAAGAAGAACGTGGTGTGCGGATTGATCAGGAGCAGCGCCCGCTTTGCGACGGTGTTCGACGGCGCGATGGCGAACCCGTTCGAGCCCGGCGGATCGCGATCGGCGTCGAAGGCGGCGTCGCGCGCCACGACCTCGTCGTCACGCATCGCGACCTCGTCGCGCATCGCGACCTCACCATCACGCACCGCAAGGTGGAGCGTGCGGGGGTCGGTCGCCCCCGTCACGCGACTTCCATAAAACCGCTCGAGCTCGCGCAGTGACACGGACTCGATGTCGCCGCCGATGCTCCCCTCGGTGAACGAGAGCGCCATCCATGGCTCGAAGCGTCGGAGCACCCGCGGTCTCACCGCGGGATGCGTGTACAGATAGTAGTTCAGCCCGTCCGCCCACGCGTCCATCACCGCCACCAGCCAGCTCGGGCTGCGCGCGTAGAGCGCTTTCAACGTGTCGGGATCCACGAACAGCCGCGCGCGCAGATCCTGATAGACCGCTCCTTCACCCTCCGCCTCGGCGAGCCGGCCGAGCGCGGTGAGATAGTTCGTCTCGACGCGGTTGAAGTCGTCCTCGGCCTGAGCGTAGACCATCCCGAACACTGCGTCGGCGTCAGTGCGTCCATGCACGTGGGCGATCCCCCAGTCGTCGCGCGTGATCGTGACGCGTGCGGCCTGCGCACGCCAGCGGGCGAGGTCGGCGGACGCCGTGGCTGGCGCGGGAGACTTCACGTGCGACGTGCACGCGACGAGCGCGAGCACGAGGGCAGGCACGAGCTTGTGCATGGAGCTGCGACGGATGTGGCGGGGGAGGTCCTCTACGGAACCATCACCCTCGTCCACGCATCGCGCAACGCGAGCACGGCGCGCTCCTTCGCCTTCGCCTCGACGTCCACGGTGAGGCGCATCGTCCGCCACGAGTCGGGGACGTCGCCCGGATTCACGTAGTCCGCGTGCGGACGCAGGTCGCCGCCGCCGAACCCCGCACGCGGCGACGAGACGTGAAGGTACGGCTCGCGCTCATCCCACGTCGCCGCCGCGCGTCGCGAAGCCTCGTCGACGTCGAGTGAATCGGGATTGCAGCGGTGATGGTGTACGTCGTAGACGAGCGGGACGCCGAGCCGCTCGCACAGGGGAAGTAGCATCTCGGGCGTGA
>DATFOL010000080.1:0-3001 GCA_035265545.1 Gemmatimonadaceae bacterium
CGGAAACGGGTCGAACGCGGTCACCGGAAAGACACCGCTGTTCCATCCGATCCAGGAGCTGAACCAGAGCACGTGGAGCACCAGGAAGGGCGTGGAGCTCGCGACGTTGTTCAGCCCGTCGGCGAATCGCTCGAGCTTCGATCGGTGCGCCGCATGCTGCGCCTTGATCGCTCCGATCGCGAGGTTGGCGACCGTGCGACGCTTGCGCCGCTCCTGCGCCTGGTCGTCGCTCGCGTGCAGCCGGTCCGCTGGGTCGTGACTCATCGTCTTCCGGGCGAGCGAGAAGTGTGCCCCTCATGAGGCCGTCACTCATGTTACGCGCGACTCGCCGGAAACGACACTGCCCGTGTGGAATCCCACACGGGCAGTGCTCTACAGGCGGGCGACTTGGTGCGTGCTCGGCTCGCTACCGCTCGACGTCGACCGTGTGGCCGATGATGCCGCCCAGGATACCACCCGCTGCGGCTCCGATGAGTCCGCCCTTCACCTTGTCGCGGCTCGTGGTGGCGCCGATCACGGCACCCGCGACCGCTCCGATCGCCGCGTCCCGCTTCGTGTGGCGGATAGGCTCGCGTCGCGCCGGCGCCGGGTAGTACGTCCCCGACGAACCGCTGCTGCTGCGACGCGCCGTCGTCCGAGCCGGGGCGCGATAAACCGGGGCAGGGCTGTAGACGGGCGCGGCCGCGTAATACGGCGAGCGAGCGGCGGCGTTGTACTGCTGCGCGCCGTAGGGCATCCCGTACTGCGCCTCCATCGGAGAGACGAACTGCTGCGCCTGGTAAGGCTGCGCCTGCGCGGCAAGCGCCAGATCATTCTTCAGCGCGTCGTCGGAACGCGCGTCGTTGCCGCGGCTGCAGGCCCCGAGCAGGGCGAGTCCGGCCAGCGACAGTGTCATCCCAAGTTTGCGCATTGAAGCCTCCGTGGCGTGTTCAGTCATCCGGCCACTACCAAGGCAGGGCGTGGGCCAGCCCTCGAGTGCGTCAGGAGCGGCTTCCCGGCCTTCGACGTGTTCCCGGCGTCCATGCATCGGGATCGAATCGTCCACTCTGGCGGACACCAGGGCTGCCCGGCGCTTTCATTGCGGTAAAGCTGGGGCTGGCCCATGTTGGCGCCGCCTCGAATACCCTGGGAGATATCGATGTTCTCGTACGCTCGATCACGCCTGGCCATAGCCGCACTACTCGCCTTGGCGGCCTCTACAGCAAGTGCTCAGCAGCCCGCGTCGGCCGCCGGCCCCCCTCCGGAGCTCGGCAGCATGGCGCCCGATTTCGCCCTGGCCGGCGCGACCCGCTTCGGAGTGCTGCGCGACTCGGTGCGACTATCCGATTTCCGTGGAAAGACCGTCGTGCTCGGTTTCTTCTACAAGGCACGGACCAAGGGCTGAACGGTCCAAATGGAGGCGTACCGTGATCAGTACGCCAAGCTTTTCAACAATGGCCGCAACGTCGTCGTCCTCGCCGTGAGCGTAGACTCCGACACCGCTCTCGCATCCTGGGCACGCGACCTTCAGACACCTGTCCTCTTCGGGAGCGACGTCGGCCAGGCTGTGGGCCGGAAGTATGGCTCCATTCGCGGCGGTGTGGACAACCGCAACCTGTTCGTCATCGACGCGAGCGGTCGCATCGCGCATCGTATGACTCCGTTCAACGAGCTCGCGCAGACGTCGTACGACGAGCTCGAGGCCGCCGTGAAGAAGACGCTCCCGGCGAATTGACCCGCACTCCGACGTGAACGACCGCTCGCCTGACGCACGCCTCGAAGGTCGGGACGCTGCTCCTGCGAGCGGTCGCGCATTGCTCGTCGATCTTTACGAGGCTGCCGTCGCCGGAGCGTCACCCGGCCCGATCACCGCCGATGCGCTTCGAGACTTCGAGGCGCGTCCTGGCCAGCGGCTATCGCTCTTCGCCTTCGGGAAGGCGGCGCACCCCATGGCCGCCGCCGCGGTCGCCACTCTCCGGCGCGCACGGCTCGAGATCGCCTCCGGGGTCGTCGTCGCGCCCGAGGCACATCCGTCGCCACTCGGCAGCATCTCGGCCCTCGTCGGCGATCATCCCATCCCCGGCCGCAACTCGCTCGCGGCGGCGCATCGCATCGGCGAGCTCGCGGCGGAAAGGCGCCGCGACGACGTCACGCTCGTGCTCATCAGCGGCGGCGCCACGAGCCTCATCGGTGCGCCACTGCATGGCATCGCCGAAACCGATCTCATCCGGCTCTACGAGCTGCTGCTTGGTTCGGGACTCGACATCAGGGAGATGAACGCGGTGCGGAAGCGGTTCGCGCGCTGGGGCGCGGGCCGACTTGCGGTAGCGCTCGCACCGGCACGCACTCATGCGCTGCTCATCAGCGACGTCGAGTCCGACGACCCGGCGGACATCGCCTCCGGCCCCTGCACACCCGATCCCAACACCGTGCTCGAGGTGATAGCGATTCTTCAACGCACCGGACTGTTCGGTCGAATCTCGACGTCGATGCGCGAGTATCTGACGAGCGTCGCGCGTGGACTCGCTCCCGAGACGCCTCGCCCGACCGACCCGGCGTTCGCGCACGTGACCACCCGGATCATCGGCAGCAATCGCCTCTCGACGGAAGCGGCGGCGCGCCGCGCGTCCGAGCTCTCGCTCCCGGTCGTGAACGAAGGGAGCGTGCTCACGGGCGAGGCGGCAGCGTGCGGCGCGGCCATCGTCTCGTCGCTCCTCGAGCGCGGGCGCGACGGCTGGCACGGCTGCGTCATCTGGGGCGGCGAAACCACCGTGCAGCTCGGTGCGCGAGCCTCGGCCTCGTCCGACCCCGCTGAAGTCGAGCCGAACGTCGCCGTACCTCGCGGGGGGCGGTGCCAGGAGCTCGCGCTGGCCGCCTCGCGCGTCCTCGCCGAAGGAGGCGAGGCCGCACGCCGCGTCACGCTCCTGGCAGCGGGCACCGACGGTCGCGATGGACCGACGGATGCCGCGGGTGCGTTCGCCGATGCGAAGATCTGGGAGGCGATCCGCGCGAGTGGTCGCGC
>DATFOL010000081.1:0-3475 GCA_035265545.1 Gemmatimonadaceae bacterium
CGTCGGGCTGGCCGACGGATCCGAGATTGGCTCCGCCCGACCGGCCAGCTTCGCGGCGAGCGGATTCTCGCCGCTCGTCAGGATCTCGCGGGTGTCGGGCGATGCCTGCCCAGCGAGGAACGCGGCGACGACCGCATCCACCTGCTGGGCGCGCGGTGCGCTGCGCAGCCGTGCCGCATCCGGCCAGCGCGCCACACTGGCGCCGGGAACCCGCCCGCCGGCGAGGGCGAGGCCGAAGTTGATCCGGTTGAGGATCGCACCGGCGTTCATCCACGCCTCGCCCGTCTCCGGCCATCCGTTCGGCGCCTGATGACCGAAGATCGGTGCGCCGAGAAACGCGACGAGCTGCGCCGAGCGCGGCGTGGTGTCCGGCGACGCACCGATCGCGCGAAGCGCGGAGACGACGAGCTCGAACGGACTCTTCACCTTGGCGCGATACGCGGCTCGGCTGAAGAACTCGGGACTGGTGACGATCGTCCGCACCGTCTCCCGGATGTCGCCGTCGGTGCGGAGAAAGGTCTGCGAGGCACGATCGACGAGCGCGGCGGGCGGGTCGTCGCTCACGAACCGGATCGCGAGCTTCCGCGCGACGAACCTTGCCGTCGCCGGGTGTCGTGCGAGGATGTCGAGCACCTCCTCGCCATCCTCGATTCCGCGCCCCGCGGCCAGTCGATGACCGAGCAGCAGCTTCGCGTCGGCGTCGTGGATCTCGGGGCGGAAGATGAACCCGGTCCCTTGCCGCGGTAGCATCGTCCAGCCGGTGAGCGCACGCGCCACCTCGACGACGTCGCGCTGGGTGTAGCCCCCGTCGACGCCGAGCGTGTGCAGCTCCAGCAGCTCGCGCGCGTAGTTCTCGTTGAGACCGCGTGGGCGCTGCGCGGCCCGGCCGCGCGGGAGTCGCCCGGCGCGGAGCGGCGTGTGCGTGGAGTCCACCGTGCTCTGGAACTGGTCGAGATAGAAGAGCATCGCGGGGCTCTTGGCCACCGCGCCGAGCAGGTCGCGAAACCGCCCGAGTGCGTGTGGACGGATCACGTCGCGATCGTAGGCGGGGATGTACAGCCGCGTCAGTCCCTTGCCGGCGAAGACGGAGAAGTGGTTCTCCCAGAAGTCCGTCATCACCTGTTCGAGCTGCCGCTCGCTTCCGACGGCGCGAGCGAGCTTCACCGCCTGCACGTCGCCGACGATGCGGCGCGCCCGGCGAAGCTGATCCCGAAGCTGCGGATCGTCCCGCCGGGCGTCGGCGCGCACCTCACGCTTCCCGGCGGTGTCGCCCTCCTGAGCGAGCCGCCGCGCCCGTTCGCGGATCGCCTGCTGCGTCGCCTGCCCGAGTGAGACGAGCTCGCGCGTGTCGGCGTGATAGGTCTCGTACCCGGAGGCGATCAACGCGGTGGTCGTCGCATCGTCGATGCGCTCGGGCGTGAGCTGCTGCGCGATCCACCGATCGACGCCGAGGGCACGCACGCGCGCGACGTCGCCCGGACGGGGCCCGAAGGCCAATCGGTTGAGCACCTGGTGAACCTGCTGGTCGGCCGTCTGCTCGCGTGGCTCGGTCGGAGTGACCACGACGAGCGCGGTCGGTGCGCCATCGGCGGGGGCCGGCGTTGCGCTCGCGCCGGGCCGCGCGCACGCCACGGCCGCGACGGCGAGATACGACGAGAGGAAAAGCAGTCGGGGCATGCGAGGCCTGTTCGCCGTCGGTGTGAGCGGGGATCCGTCAGGGTGTATTCGTTCGACGTCCGGCCGGCGCGGAGGTTAAGGTATACGATGGCTCGGCTTGCCTCGGCAGGACTTCGGGCCCTAGGGTTGACAAGCCCTCGGCGACGACGCCGCGTTCGCGACGTCTTCCGACGCCCCCCACCATGCTCGCCGACGATTTCGCGCCACACCTGAGCCCCACCGAGCTGGCCGCCTTGGCGAGCTCGGTCGCGGCGACGCGGCCGGTGGTGGTGATGTCCGCGATGCCGGCCAGGCTCGACGAGCTTCGAGCTCGAATCGATCCTCGTCGCGTCGACGTGATGCTCCGCGAGCTGGTGGTGCTGGTGCGGCGGAGCCTGCGTGGCACCGACGCCGTCGCCCTCGCCGGCGATGAGCTGATCGTGCTGGTGGATGGACCGATCGTCGTCGCCCAGCCGATCACAGCGCGACTGCTCGCCGCCGTGCGCACCCACCGGTTCACGGGCGGAGTGACCGACCTGCCGATCCGACTGACGCTGTCGCTCGGCGCCGCATCCGCCCCTCAGCACGGCGAAGACTTCGAGTCGCTCATGCGGGCCGCACGACGCGCCCAGGCCGACGCGGGAACGGACAACGCCGCATTCGCGCACATCCGCGAGTTGGGCGGTCTCGATCTCGAGCGATTCGTCGGGCGGGCGGAGCCACTGGCGCGACTCTCCGAATCGCTCGACGACATGGCGCGTGGCGTGGCGCGCGTCGTCGCCGTGATCGGCGAGACCGGAGTCGGCAGCAGCTCGCTCGTGCAGATGCTCGGGCCCGAAGTGCGGTTGCGTGGGGGTTCGCTCGTGAGCGCCGCGTGCCACGAGCAGCGGCTGCCCGAGCCGTACGCGTTGTGGAGCGAGGTGCTTCGCGCCGTCAGACGTCTGCCGGTGAAGATCAAGCGCTCCTGGCGCGAGCTCTCACTGCTGGACGCTTCGCTGGAGCGAGCACCCGAAGAGCTCACGCGCGGCGGGAGCAAGGTGCGGCTGCACGAGGAGCTCGCAGATTTCCTTCGTCTCGCCGCGCAACAGCGGCCGCTGCTCATCCTGCTCGATGACATGCAGTGGGCCGACGCCGCATCGTGGGATGCGCTCGAGCACGTGGTGCCCCAGCTGGAGAGCGAGCGCATCGTGCTGGCGCTGACCATCCGAACGATCGAACAAGCGGACGACGCGCTCGAGCGCTGGGCCCGCCTCGCTTCGCGCCCGCATCACGACGAGATACGAATGACACGCCTCACGCGCGACGACGTGAAGCGATGGGTGGAGGGCGCGATGGGGCACGGCGAGGCCGGCCGCGATCTCCTGGCGTACCTCTATCGACACACCGAGGGAAATCCGCTGCACCTCGCGCACCTCCTTCGCGATCTGGAAGAGGGTGAGCACCTGGTGCGGGAGGGCGAGCGGTGGCGCTGGAGTGACCTGCGAGAATTGCCAGGCGATGTGACCCTTGCCGAGGTGGTGCCGCGGCGCGCGGCGCGGTTGCCGACGCACAGCCGCCCCGTGCTCGAGTTCGTCGCCACCCTGGACCGCGAGTTCGACGAGGACTTTCTCCAGCGCGCGCGAGAATGGGACGAGGACGCGATGCGCGATGGAATCCGGTGTCTCGTCGACGCGCGAATCCTCACGCCGACGTACGATCGCGACTGCGCGTCGTATCTATTCTCGCACGACGAGCTCGCGAGGGTGACGCGCGAGAGTCTGCCGCCTGAGCAAAGGGCGGAACTGCACGCGGAAATTGCGGCGGCGCTGGCGGCGTCGGG
>DATFOL010000082.1:0-2563 GCA_035265545.1 Gemmatimonadaceae bacterium
GGCAGGGCAAGCTCGTCGCGCTCTTCAGTCAGCTCGCCACGTGAGCCAGGTCTTTTTGTCGTCCTCTAAGTTAGCATTTGCTAACTCCGTCGTTCTCCTTCCGCACGAGGTTGATCCATGTTCGCCGTCGATCACGCCGCCACTGCGCTGCTCCTGAAGCGGCGCTACCCCTCGGTGCCGATGCTTCCCCTGCTCCTCTCCGTGCAGGCGATGGAGCTCGCGTGGGTCGTCCTCAACTAGCTCGGCGTCGAGCGCACGACCACCGAGCCGATCGTGCGGAGCGTCGCCGACATCCATCTCTCCGTCATCCCCTTCTCGCACTCTGTGGCCACGGCATGCTGCGCCGCGGCGCTCGCGTGGCTCGTGCTGGAGTTCGGACTCGGCCGCCCGACGCTGGGGCGTGCGGTGGGGCTCGGGATCGTCTCGCACCTCATCCTCGACCTGCTCACCCATGCGCACGACATCGTGCTCTGGCCTGGGCGCGTCTCGCCGCGGCTCGGCCTCGGGTTGTACGACGGCGCTCCCATGGCGGCGTTCGTCGTCGAGATGGTGTACGGTGTGGCCTGCTGGCGCATCTATCGTGGAGGTCGCGGGCTGCTCGCTCTGGTCGTACTCGGGAACCTGGCGAACCTCTCGCTCTTCTCAGCGGCAGTTCCCGGACCGGAGGTCTTTCTCGCCGGCCGGCCGCTGCTGGTCGTGACCTTCGTCGCCGTTCAGATCATCGTGACGCTCGTGCTCACGGGAATGCTTGCCCGTCGCCCACCGAGCGTGGCCGTCACGTAGCGGAGGCGGAGAGCTGCAAGCCGCTACGCCGAGACCGCCGCCCGCACCCGCCACTTTCTCCGATACGCCCCCGGCCCCACTCCCTCCACTCGCGCGAACGCCTTCATGAAGGCCGCCGCGTTCCGATAGCCCACCCGCTCGGCGATCGCCGGCACGCTGTCCTCGCGCTCGCGCAGCAGCTCCGCCGCCTGGGTCATCCGCCAGCGCGTCAGATACTGCAGCGGCGCCTCGCCGACGAGCTGGGTGAACCGCGCGGCGAACGCCGAGCGTGACATCCCCACGTCGCGCGCGAGACGCTCCACCGTCCACGGCTCGGCGGGCTGCGCGTGCATCAGTCGCAGCGACGCGCCGATCATCGGATCCGCGAGCGCGCACAATCCGCTCTGGTGCTCGTCGCGCGACGTCGTCTGCGCGCGCAGCGCGTGCACGAGAAGGATCTCGGCGAGTCGCGCCGAGACGAGCGAGCTCCCTGGGCCCGGCGCGACGCTCTCGGCGAGGATCAGTTGGACCGCGGCGGCGACCTGTGGGCTCGTCGTCGCCTCGCCGGCGGCGATGTGGATGACCGGTGGCAGCGACTCGAGCAGCACGCTTCGCGCGGGCGCCGCGAAGCGGAAGGCGCCGGCGACGAACGACGTCACCGGCCCTCCGCCGCCGAAGCGCACCGGCTCGACGCTCGTCGGACGAGGACAGCCGACGGACTGTGCCTCGCGTGGCGTGCGCGCCGCGCGGCTCGGATCGCGCAGCACGTGCGGCTCGCCGTGCGGCAGCAGCACGACGTCCCCCGCCGAGAGCGCGATCTGGCGCGCCGGAGTGCGCTTGCGCTCGCCCTCGACATCGAGCCAAGCGCCGCCGCGTGCGATCACGTAGAACGACAGGTGCTGCTCGGTGCGCGGGACCCGCATCGCCCACGGTGCACTGACCTCGAACCGCCCGAACACCTCGGCGCCGAGCCGGACCGCGCGTAAGACCTCGGAGACGACGTCAGTCTGCGCGTCCGCACCGTTTGGACGATCGAACGAAATATTTGGCGTTTGGAGCATGGATCATCCATAAGTCCGGGCTAGCATTCACGCAAGGCCGCAGACGGGCCCGCGCGACGCGGGACTCGCGAAATCGGAACGAATCCTCAGCCACGAGACTGCGATGGACACCTCGGCATTTCTCTCCTCCACGACCCTCGACGCAGGGCTCCTGGCCCTCCGCCTCGCGCTCGGCCTCTACATGGCGGCGCACGGCGCGCAGAAGCTGTTCGGGTGGTTCGGCGGCCACGGCCTCAATGCGACCGGCGAGTTCATGGTCCAGCTCGGGTTCAAGCAGGGGCGCACCTTCGCGACCCTCGCGTCGGTCACAGAGGTGGCGAGCGGTCTGCTCGTCGCCCTCGGCTTCCTCGGACCGATCGGCCCCGCGCTGATGATCTCGGTGATGATCGTCGCGGCGGTGACGGTGCACTGGAAGAGCGGCGCGTTCGCGATGAACGGCGGCGTCGAGCTGCCGGTGCTCTACGCCGTGGGTGCGCTCGCACTCGGCCTCACCGGACCGGGTCACTACTCGCTCGATGCGATCCTCGGTCTCGCGCCGCTCTCGGCGCCGAGCGTGGCGCTGGCGGCCCTCGCCGTCGGTGCGGTCGGCGGCGTGGCACCGCTCGTCGCGCGGCGGGTGATGCATTGAGCACACACTCGAGCGTACGTCGGCGCATCGTGCGCACGGTGACGACGCCGCCCCCCTCGCCCGGCTTCGCCGGACCGGGGCACACGGCGTCGCTCGTCGTCGATCCGGCCGA
>DATFOL010000083.1:0-15787 GCA_035265545.1 Gemmatimonadaceae bacterium
GCGCCGCCTTCGCGGGCCGACTGCACCCACACGATGCCTCGGAAGTTCTCGACGATGCGCAGCACGATGGCCAGCCCGAGGCCCGTGCCCTTGCCGGGCTCGCGGGTCGTGAAGAACGGATCGAAGATCCGCTCCGTATCCTCGGGTGGCACCCCGGGCCCCGAGTCGGCGACGACGATCTTCACCACGTCCTCCGGCCGCTTGTCCCCCTCCAGCCAGCGCCGCACGCGCGGCGACGGCAGATGCGGCGCCGCAGTGCCGGGCGAGTCGCCGGCGCGTACCATTCCCGCCTCGAGGTTCGCGCGCGTCATGCACGTGGTGCGGATCGATACTGAACCGGTCGGGCTCACGGCATGCGCGGCGTTGAGCAGCAGGTTCACGAAGACCTGCTCGAGCTCGTGCCGCTCGCCGTAGACGCGCGGCGACTCGTTCGCGAGCTCGAGCCGCAGCGAGACGCGCCGCAGCACTCCCTGGGCATTGAGCAGGTCCACCACGTGACGGAGCGACTCGTTGACGTCGATCGGCGTCGGCGTCGGCTTGCGCGGCCGTGCGTACTCGAGCAGACCGCGCACGATGCGATCGATGCGCAGCGTCTCGCGTTCCAGGCCCGTGATGGACTCGAGCGCGAGCGGATCGTCCGTCACCCGGCCCCGCAGGATGTGGCTGTAGCCATTGAGCGCGCCGAGCGGATTGCCGATCTCGTGCGCGATCCCCGCGGCGAGACGTCCGACACTCGCGAGCTTCTCGGCGCGCACGAGCTGCGTCTGCTCTTCGATCAGACGGTCGGTCATGCGGTTGACGCTCTCCGCGAGCTGGTTCAGCTCGAGCGAGTCGTGCGCAGGCACTCGGCGTCGCAGGTCGCCGGCCGCGATCTCCTCCGTTGCCGCGGCGGTCTCGCGCAGCGGCCGGATGAGCAGCCGATGGATCTGGAACGCGCCGAACGCGACGAGCACCACGACGTCCGCCGCGACGAGGAGGCTGATGTAGAGAGCTCCCCGCGCCGCTTCCGTGCGGTCGTAGAGCACCACCACGGCGCCGACGGCGAACACCAGGGCGGCGACGGCGAGGACGGCGAAGTTGACGAGCAGCTCCGTACGGAGCGATGGCCGAGAGTCAGGTCGCGTCATGCGCGGAGAGAGGCAGCACGTGCGCCGACGCCGGCGCTGCTCAACAGACGACCCGGCCGCTGGACGGAAACGCAAGAGCGGCACACCGGACTCGATCCGGTGTGCCGCCCTTGCCCTCCGTTTCGGAGGCTTACGCGCGCGTCTTACTTACAGGTCGGCTCGCCGTCGCCCGCCGAGCCAACGAGCGGGTTGGTCGTGTTGACGCCGATACCGCACGAGAAGTTCGCCAGCTGGCTGTGCGTGTTCGTCGCGAGCCACGAGCCAGCGAAGATCGCGATCGTCGGCATGGCGACACCGGTCGACGGCTTGAACTTCATGCCCTTCGAGGTATCCGTCGCATACTTCGCCGAATCCGAGAAGTACGACTCTTCGGCCGTGACGAGGTTGCGGAGGTCCGACTTCATCGCGGCGATGTACGCCTTCGACTTGGTGTTGGCGAACTTCGGGATCGCGATCGCGGCCAGAATACCGATGATCACGACGACGATCAGAAGCTCGATCAGGGTGAAGCCCTTGCGCATGCTCTTCATTGTGAGACTCTCTCCGGATGGTAGAGGATGACGGCGCGACGTCGCGGGCCGTCGGGCGGGGTACTGGTCGTTCGGGTAACCAGCACTGGGTAAGGCAACGTGCGGACCACTTCGCACGGTTGTAGTAAGTTGTTGATTCTGCACGCCTTGCGGTTTTCCGCCGCTGGTCGGGACCCTGCGTCGTTGCAGGATTCTGCATGGTCCGGTGCAGTTTGCGAGACGCCCCTTGCACGCTAGATCGGAGGCCGCTTCCTCAGGGGACGTCCGAGCGCCGAATCGGCAACGAACACAGCGTTGCGCAGATACTTCCCCTCCCACGGGAAGCCGAAGCGCATTCCCACGAGCGCCTGCTGACGGGTGTCCTGCCAGCGCCCCACCACCGACAGACAGTACACGTAGCCGAGCCGGCCGTCGCGCAACGTCGAGTCGATGGCGAAGCTCCACTCGTACAGCGGTACGGCCGGCTGGCAGAGCCCCGACCGGCGGTACGCCTCGGCGACGTCCACCGTGGCGCCGGCGTCGTAGGGGAAGAGCCGGATCGCGTGGCGCAGCTCCGCCTCGGCCTCGCGCAGCCGCTTCTTCACCGCGAGGTTGCGCCCGCGCAGCAGGTGCGCGCGGTAGCTCAAGGGCGCGTCCTTCACCGTGGCGTCGAACAGCACGTCGTTGTTGCGCCAGACGCGCTGGCGGGAGATGCTCTTGCCGAGGCCGAGCACGAGCAGGAGACCGGCGACCCCCGCGAGCATGATCCGTCCGCGCCGTTCCAGCTCCTCCCGCAGCCAGAGCATCGCCACCGCCGCCACCAGCACCACGCCGACGCTCGGCAGGAACAGCGTTCGTTCGGCGGTGACGATCCCCGTCGGCACGAGGACGTTGCTCACCGGCCCGTAAGCGACGATGAACCACAGCAGCCCGAAGCTCGCGACCCTCGCGACCGGCGCGCGACGGCGCAGGACGAGCGCGAGAAGCACCGTGCACACGACGAGCAGGATTCCTGGCAGCTCGTCGACGCCGATGTCATTGGCGATGACGACGTCGCTCGGCGAGTAGTCGGCGCTGAGCCGCGTCGGGAACAGCATCAGCTGCGCGATGCGCGGGAACTCGTGCAGCATGGTGCCGATGCGCGCCGCCGGACCCATGTTGAGGAATCGGAACGCAGCGTAAGGCGCAAAGCCCGCGAGGTCCTGCTGCACCAGCGCACGGAGCTTGATGTAGCCGAGCGTGACCGCGATCAGCGCGAGGAGGAGCGGGCGCAGCGCGACGAAGCGGGCGCGCCATGGCCGGTCGTCTCGAACCACGGTCCACTCGGCGACGAGCAACAGCAGCGGGAACACCGCAGCGTGCTCCTTGCTGAACAGCCCCACGGCGTAGAGCAGCGACAGCATGCCCAGATCGCGTGTCTCGATCGCTCCGTCTCGGCGTCGGCGCAGATACCAGCCCGTGGCGACGGCGAGCGACAGTCCGACGACGAGCTCCGCCTGCCCTACCAGGTTCCCCGTGACTTCGACATGCACCGGATGCACGGCGAACAGCGCCGCGGCCAGCCAGGCGCCCGCGCGCGGAAGCAGCGCGAGCGCCATCCAGTAGACGGCGAGCGCGGTAGCCACGGTCAGCAGGATGTTCGTGAGATGGAACACCCACGCGGCGCCGTGGCCCACGACCCACTGCACGGCGAACAGCAGGATCACGATCGGCCGGTAGCCGTCGCCCCCATACTTCGGTGGCCAGTAGCTCTGGGCGAAGAACCGCCAGAACGTGCGCAGCGAATGCACGCGCTCGTTCATCATGATCACGTACCGGTCGTCGTACGTGAAATCGTGACCGATGCTCGTGATGCACGCCGCGAGCGCGAGCAATGCGATCGTCGCCGGCAGCAACCGGCGGCGCGTGTCGTCCGTCATGCGAGCAGGTTGAACTTGAGGATGTGCCAGAAGGCGGCGACGCCGTCCTTCCAGTTGATCTTCTTGCCCTCCGCGTACGTCCGCCCCGCGTAGGAAATGGGCACCTCATAGATGCGGGCATCCCGCTTGGCGAGCCGCGAGGTGATCTCGGGCTCGAAGCCGAAGCGGTCCGACGTGAGCTCGCCGACCAGGCTCCGCGCCAGCTCCCCGCGCACAGCCTTGTAGCAGGTCTCCATGTCGGTCAGGTTCAGGTTCGTCAGCATGTTCGAGAACAGGGTCAGCAACGTGTTCCCGACCGAGTGCCAGTAGTACAAGACCCGGTGCGGGCCGCCGAGGAACCGGCTCCCGAAGCAGGCGTCCGCCTTGCCCGCGACGATCGGCTCGAGGAGCACGGGCCAGTCCTGCGGGTCGTACTCCAGGTCGGCGTCCTGCACGATGACGATCTCCCCGGTCGAGGCCGCGAGGGCGGTGCGGATCGCTTTCCCTTTGCCCCCGTTCTCGGGCTGGAGGATGAGCCGGTCGATGTAGCCGGCCTCGTGGAGCGCCAGCAGACGCTCCCGGGTGCCGTCGGTCGACCCGTCGTCCACGCAGATGATCTCCTTCCGGAGCGGGGTGGCGTGGACCCGGTCGAGGATGGTCTCGATCGTGTGGCGCTCGTTGTAGACCGGGATCAACACCGACAGCCGCACGGTGGCGGCGTCCAGCGGCGTCAGCTCCCGCGGCTTCGCCGCCAGGGTCAGTGGGCGAGTGGTCGGAGCGGTGGAGGTCATCGCGGAGTAGCGGTGAAGGCGGCGCCACCGTCGAACTGCTCGCGGAGCACCAGCCGGGCGGGAGACTGCGTGGCGAGGTAGCGTGCCGCATCGAGCGCTCTGCCCGCGCCCGCGACCACGGTGCGCACGGGATAGGCGTCGAGGATCGGCAGCAACCCCTCCATCGCGTTCTCGCGCGAAGAATAATCGCGCAGGTACTGCGCCGGAGTGAGCGTGATGATCGGAAGTGCCTTGCGGCCGGTGTACAGATACACGGCCCCTTCGTAGTCGGTTGCGACGACCTCGTCCGTCGCGGTGCGGCTGGCGACATGGCGCACCACCGTCGCGATGCGAGGGGTGTTCGCGCGCGGGATGCTCGACCACCACTCACCCCGGATGCCGCGCACCTCGTACGCGCCGTACCCGACGGCAACCCAGACGAACGCGGCGGCGAGGGCGACGCGAAGCGCGACTCGCCACGTCGGCCGGCTGAACGCGGCCCATCCCCCGGCGGCGACGAGCGCAAGCAGCAACGGCCACACCGTCCACACGAATCGCGCGGTCTGGAATGGCCACACGAGGACGATCGCCAGATAGCCGGCGAGAAAGAGCAAGGTCACGGGCATCCGCCGCCATGCAGTCGCACACGCGGCGACCGCGAGCGATGCGAGTGCGGCGAGCGTCACGGCGTGCGCTGCGCTGCCCCGCATCGGCGAGAACAGCACCGCGAGCATCGCGCATGTCTCGGCCGTGGTCTTGGCGATCGTCGCCGGTATCATGGAAGGGCCGATCGTGCGCAGCCCGTGCATCCACCACGAGGCGTACGAGTCGTACATGCCGAGCATCGGCGATGGAAGCGTCCCGCCGTGGCGCGCCGTCCAGAGCTGCCATGGGAGGAGACAGGCGAACGCCGTGGCGGCGAGCAGCGCCGCGTCTCGCCAGCGCCGTCGCGTCACGAGCACGAGCGCCGCGGCGGGGACGAGCACGACACCATGGGTGCGCACGAGGGCGCACGCACCGATGGCGGCGCCGAGTAGCAGCACTCGCCATGCCGGTGCCGGCTCGTCGGCGAGTCGCTCGAGCGCGAGCAGCAGGCCGAGGGCGATGGCGATGAAGCACATCTCCGAGAGCACCAGGTTGCTCAGGATGAGCAGCGGCACACTTACGGCGGTCACGGCGCCGAGGCCCGCACTCCATCCCGCGCCCATCCCGAGCCGCGTTCGCAGCAGCCGCGCGACGAACACGGCGGCCGCCGCGAGGAACGCCGCGTTCAGCGCCTTGAACGCCACCACGCTGGCGGGAAACGCCGGCGCGACGAACGACATCAGCGCCAGGATCGCCGGATAGCCCGGCGGGAAATGCGTTCCCGCCGGATGTCCGGGAACGTTGAGGTAGCGATACCCTTCCCCGCTCGCGAGCGCGCGCGCGAGGATCACATAGAAGGAGTCGTCCGCGACGACTCCGACCGGAAGCGCGTCGACGATGGCGAGGCCCACGGCGAGCGCGAGCGCGGCGACACCGACCAGCGCGAGCGGCCACCAGGCCGTGGCGCGGCTCGCCGCCACGTCCCGAATGACCGCGCCACGCGCCGTGTCGTCGTTCTCCATCGGCACCGCCAGGGTCACGCTTCGACGCCGTACCGTGAGAGCTTGCGATAGAGCGTCGACGGGTCGATGCCGAGCACCTCGGCCGCGCGGCTCTTGTTTCCGCCTTCGCTCTGGAGCACCCACATGATGTAGGCGCGCTCGATCGCCTCGAGCGTCGGATTGGCCGGCGGTCGGTCGGCAACGAGCGGCTCGCTCACCCGCTCCGTGACACGCTCGGGAAGCGCCGAGACCGGGATCTGATCCTTCGACGTGAGGATCACCGCGCGCTCCAGCGCGTTCTCGAGCTCGCGCACGTTGCCCGGCCAGGTATAGCTCACGAGTGCGTCGAGCGCGTCGGCCGAGAGCACCTTCTGCTCCTCCTGACGCAGCGTCGCGATGCGCTGGAGGAAGTACTCGGCGAGCAGCGGAATATCGTCGGCGCGCTGGCGCAGCGTCGGCAGGTGCAGCGCGATCACGTTGAGGCGGTAGTACAGGTCGCTCCGGAATCCTCCGCGCTTCATCTCCTCGTCCAGGTCGCGGTTCGTCGCCGCCAGCAGCCGGACGTCGATCGGCAGTGGGTCCGTCGCGCCGACGGGGATGACTTCGCGGTGCTGGAGCACGCGGAGGAGCTTCACCTGGGTGGCGGGTGTCGTCTCGCCGATCTCGTCGAGAAAGAACGTTCCTTTCGACGCCGCGGAGAACAAGCCCAGCTTGTCCTTCACCGCGCCCGTGAACGAGCCCTTCACATGGCCGAACAGCTCGCTCTCGAGCAGGCTCTCGGGCAGCGCGCCGCAGTTGATCGACGCGAAGCTCTTGTCGGCGCGGCTCGACAGGTCGTGGATGTAGCGAGCGATCACTTCCTTACCCGTCCCCGACTCTCCCTGGATGAGCACCGTGGAATCCGTGGGCGCCACCGTCTCGGCGAGCCGCAGCACCTCGAGCCAGCTCCGGCTGTTGCCTACCGGGCGGCTTCCCGTGGCCAGCTCGTGGCGCTTGATCTCCTGGCGCAGCGAGCGGTTCTCCACCCGCAGCTCGCGGTGCTCGCCGGCGCGCTTCAGGATGGCCAGCAGCTCGTCGTTGCGGAACGGCTTCTGGATGTAATAGAAGGCGCCCTCGTTTACCGCCTGCATCGCCGACTGCAGCGTCGCCTGGGCGGTCATGAGGATCACCGCGGTGTCAGGGTTCTGCTGCCGCGCAGCGGCAAGGATCTCCACGCCACCCACGTCCGGCATGCGCACGTCGGAGAGGACGATGTCCGGCTGGAGCGACGAGAGCTGCGCGAGCCCCTGCCGACCACCGTGCGCGGTGTGCGTGTCGAAGCCGGCGTTGCGCAGCAGGATCCCGAGCGACTCGAGGATTCCCTGCTCGTCGTCGACGACGAGGACTTTGGGTGTGCGAGGGGCGATCACGTGAGCACCGCGAAGGAGGAAGTAGGAGTGGAAGTGGGACGGCGGGAGGGCTCGGCGCGCGGCAGCACGACGGTGAAGCGCGTCCCCGTCGAGCCGCTGTCGACGAAGACGAGGCCGCGGTGCGCGTCGATCGCGCGATGGACGACCGGGAGGCCCAATCCGCTGCCCCCGGGCTTGGTGGTGAAGAACGGATCGAACAGCCGATCGCGGATCTCGACCGGGATCCCCGAGCCGGAGTCAGCGACGCAGAGCATGACGCCGCCGTATTCGAATCGCGTGCTACCGAGGTGCTCGGGGAGCGCCGGTCCGACCGTCAGCCTGACCTCGCCCCCCTCCGGCGACGCCTGGATGGCGTTGAGGAGCAGGTTGAACACCGCGCGGTGGAGCAGGTCCTCGTCGCCGTCCACGATGTGCTCTTCCGGATCGGCGTCGCAGGTGACGTGGACACCGTCCGGTCGGCCGGGGCCAGCGCCGGCGAGCCGCGCTGCCCTCTCGCCGAGCAGCGCCAGGTCGATCGGCTCCACGCGCGCGACGCGAACCCGGGCAAAGTCCAGGAACTCGGAGAGCAGGCGGCTGAGACGGTCCGACTCGCGCATCACGAGGCGGGCGAGGGTCTGCTCGTCCTTGCCCGCGAAGGGCGACCGGCCGAGCTGCTCGACCGCGCTGCGAATCGAGGCCAGCGGATTCTTGATCTCGTGCGCCAGCGACGCCGAGAGCTCCGTCACCCCTTCGAGCCGCTCGGCGCGGAGCCTGAGCGTCTGCATCCGCTGCTGATCGGAGATGTCCTGGAAGATGGCTGTCGCCGTGCGGTCGGTGCGCAGACCATCGCCGTCGGTGTAAGTGGTGGTGACGCCGATCGACAGCCGCTTGCCGGCGACGGCGATCATCCCCTCTCCGCGGGTGGTGCGGACGCGGTCGCGTACCGAGCGCTCGAGCGCCTCACCCAGCTCGGGGGCAATGGTGCGGAGGCGGTCGAGGAGCCCCCTCCCTTGCATCGTCTGGAGGTCGATGGCGAGCAGCTCCTCGGCCATCGGGTTGGCGTAGAGCAGCCGTCCATCCTCGTCGATGGTGACGATGCCACTGCGAATGTTGTGCAGGATGTCGGCGGCCTGAAGGCGCACGTGCGCCAGCTCGGCTTCGGTGCCGGCGCCGAGCTCCTTGAGCTTCGCGCTGAGAAACGCGCTGCCCAATGCCACCATCGCGAACACCGCGAGCTGCAGCCAGACACCGATCGTAAACGGTGAGCCGACGCTCCACACGGCGTCCGCGACGTACATCACGTTGCCCAGCGCGGCGACGAGGAGCCCGCCCCCGACCGGCAACAGGAGCGAGGAGGTGGCGATGACGAGGATGTAGAGGGCGGCGAACTGGGAGGGGTTCCCGTTCGTCGCGGTCACGTGCACGACGGCCGTGACCAGCAGGAGGTCGAAGACCGCCTGGAGATAATAGAAGGTGGTGCGGAGCGGCCGCCGATAGAATCCGCTGTACAGCACGGAGGCGCCGGTGCAGATCAGGGTGGCGGAGAACGCCAGGGTCGCGACGACGATCTTTCGGCCGTCGGAGTCCGGGTCCCGCGAGACGAGAACCGCGGCGAGAAAGATCGCCGTGGCGATCGAGAGACGTCCCACGTAGACCCAGCGCACGAGGCGTGCGGGGTCGAGCAGGAAGGCGCGTTCCTCGTCCAGCAATGGGGTAGAGAGCTTCACGGCGCGTCTCGCAAAGTGCCAGAGGCGGTGGGCGGGATCGAATCTGGCATTCTGCCACAGTTCATCTCGCTGGACGACTGGTCACCAGAGGGGTTACGACGATGAGCAAGGACGGGGTGCTGGAGGTCTCCGCGGACGTGTCGATCCCGCGGTCGGAGCTCGAATACCGCGCGACGAGGGCGGGCGGCGCCGGCGGCCAGCACGTGAACACCTCGAGCACCCGCATCGAGCTGCTCTGGAACGTCGCCCGTAGCGGAGCACTCGACGACGAGCGCCGCGCGCGGGTCGCGGCGCGGCTGGCGACCCGCATCGACGGCGAGGGATGGCTGCGGGTGGTCTCGAGCGCGCGGCGCAGCCAGCAGCAGAACCGGGAGGCCGCGGAGGCCCGCCTGGTCGAGCTGGTTCGGGGAGCGCTGGTGGTCCAGAAGCGCCGGAGGCCGACCCGGCCCACCCGGGCGTCGAAGGAGAAGCGGATCGAGGAGAAGCGCAAGCGCAGCGAGACGAAGCGCATGCGGCGGCTCGACGGCGAGTGATCTGCAGACGCGAGTGATCGGCTCGGCATCTCCGCGACCAGGATGAATCGGCGCGCTGCTGCCGTCTGCACGATGGCGGCGACACGCGCTGCTCACGAAGCGGAAGACAGGGGGTGCCGCGCGCGTGACGTGTCAGATGAATGGTGCGACGAAGGCCGGGCTCCACTGCCTTGTGTCCTGATGTGCGCGCGCCGAGGTTAGGCGGAGCGGACCCGAGTACAATCAGAACCGCCGACGGCGCGGCGGCTTGGCCGAAGGTCCAACCCCCGATGTCGGTGCAGGTCGGTGCAGGGAATTCAGGCGGGGCACCAACTTTGCCCCTCGAAACCGAGGCGTCGCTGGGCGGCGCGCTCGACACGATCCTCAGTCGCGGTTCGTCCGCGGGATTTACGGCGATGACCTCCTTCGCTCCCCGCCGCGCAGGGCTGTTTGCTTTGCTCGGTGCGCTCCTCATTGGAGCGCCTGCCCCTGTGGCAGCGCAGTACTTCGGTCGCAACAAGGTGCAGTACGAGAAGTTCGACTGGCGTATCATGCGTACGTCGCACTTCGACCAGTACTTCTATCCCGCCGAGTCGTTGGTGGTGCACGACGCTGGGCGGATGGCCGAGCGATGGTACGCGCGACACTCGGACAGCTTCCGGCACACCTTCGATCGGAAGTCGCTGGTCTTCTACGCCGACCATCCCGACTTCCAGCAGACGAACGTGATCGGCGAGGAGCTTTCCGAGGGCACGGGCGGCGTCACCGAGGGACTGCGCACCCGCGTCATCATGCCGTTCACCGGCGTGTACGCCGACAACGACCACGTGCTCGGCCACGAGCTCGTGCACGTCTTTCAGTACAGCGTCGCGGAGGCGGGGCCTGGAGGCCTCGCGCGGCTCGGCGCCCTGCCGCTCTGGTTGATCGAGGGAATGTCCGAGTACTTCTCGCTCGGACGTGACGATCCGCTCACCGCGATGTGGCTGCGAGACGCGGCCGAGCGCGAGCGGCTTCCAACGATCAAGCAGCTCAACACCGACCCACGGTACTTCCCGTACCGCTACGGCCAGGCGCTGTGGGCGTACGTCGGTGGCCGCTGGGGTGACCGCGCCGTCGTCGACGTCTACCGCACGTCGCTTCGAATCGGGTTCGAGGAAGGCATCCGGCGCGTGCTCGGCATCAGCACCGACTCGCTCTCCAAGGACTGGATCGCGGCGACCCGCCGTGCCTACGTGCCCGTGCTCGAGGGGCGCACCCGGCCGAACGGCGCGGGCACTCCCGTGCTCCAGAGCGGCCGCAAAACGGGGGACATGGCGCTCGCGCCGACGGTCAGCCCCGATGGGCGGTTCGTGGCGTTCTACGCGCGGCGCAGCCTGTTCGAGATCGAGCTGTTCGTCGCCGACGCCGAGACGGGGCGCGAGGTCAAGAAGCTCGCGGGCCCGACCAGCGATTCGCACTTCGACGCGATCAGCTTCATCAACACCTCCGGTGCCTGGTCGCCTGACAGCCGGAAGTTCGCGTTCGTCGCGCAGGCCGAGGGCAACCACGAGATCGCGATCCTCGACGTGAACTCGGCCAACGTCGAGCGCCGCATTCGTGTGCCAGGCGTCGGTTCGGTGACGCACGTCGCGTGGTCGCCCAACGGGCAGACCATCGCCTTCTCGGGGATGACCGGCGGGGTCAGCGATCTGTACCTGCTCGATCTGGCCGCGGGGACCGTTCGTCAGCTCACGAACGACCGCAACGCCGACATCCAGCCGGCATGGTCGCCGGACGGGAAGACGCTGGCCTTCGCGACTGATCGCGGCGCGACGACCGACTTCACCAAGATGGTCTTCTCGCCGCTACAGCTCGCGACGGTCGACATAGCTACCGGCCAGGTGAGTGTCTTCTCGCCGTTCACCCAGGGCAAGCACATCAATCCGCAGTACTCGCCGGACGGACGCAGCCTCTTCTTCATCAGCGATCAGGACGGCTTCAGCGACATCTATCGACTGGAGCTCGCCAGCGGCGGGGTGACGCGTGTCACGCGCCTGTCGACCGGAGTGAGCGGCATCACATCCATCTCACCCGCGCTGACAGTGGCGCCGGCGACGGGACGGATGCTCTTCTCCGTCTTCCAGGATCAGGGCTATGCCGTGTACGCACTCGACTCGGCGCGCACGCGCGGCGAGCCGCTGGTAGCGGGCGTGGCCATCGCAAACGCCGGCGTCCTGCCGCCGGGCGATACCCCTGGGCGCGCGACGGTGTCGAACTATCTGCGCGATCCGCTCACCGGCCTCGCCACGGGCGAGGACTTCACTCACGCGCCGTATCACTCGGCCTTCGCGCTCGACGCCGTCGGGCAGCCGACGGTGGGGGTGAGCGCGGGTGGGCCGTTCGGCACCGGCGTGGCCGGCGGCGTGTCGTTCCTGTTCGGCGATCAGCTCAGCGATCGGCAGATCGGGCTGGGCGTACAGGCCAACGGGACGGTCCAGGACATCGGCGCGCAGCTCATCTATCAAAACCTCAGGCACCGATGGAACTACGGGGGGAGCGTTCAGCACGTCCCGTATCTCACCGGCTACCTGAGCTATGAGAACGTCGGTGGGGGGTTCTTCCAGCAGAACCTCTACCTGCAACGCATCTTCATCGACGAGGCGGGGTTCAGCACGGCGTACCCCTTCTCCTCGACCCGACGAATCGAGTTCAACCTCTCGGCAACGCGGCTGGGCTTCAGCACCCAGATCCAGCGGGCGATCATCGACCAATCGGGGCTGGTGTACGATCAGCGGCTCGAGGACACGACGTCGCGCGCGCCGATCTACTACGGCCAGGCGAGCCTCGCGCTAGTGGGTGACGCCTCGTATTCGGCGTTCACCGGGCCGATCCAGGGATCGCGCTATCGCTTCGAGGTCACGCCGACGGTCGGCACGCTGAGCTTCACCACGGCGCTCGCCGACTACCGCAACTATCTCTTCCTGCGGCCGATCACCTTCGCGTTCCGCGGTCTGCACTACGGCCGGTACGGCGCCAGCGCCGACGACTCGACGACGCTCTATCCGCTCTTCCTCGGCGAGGAGCAGCTCATGCGCGGCTACAGCGTCGGCTCGTTCGACCAGTCGGAGTGCGGCGGTGGCAATCTTGGCGGAACGATCTACACCTGCCCCGCCTTCGACCGCCTGCTGGGCAGCAAGCTCGCCATCGCCAGCTTCGAGATTCGCATTCCGCTGTTCGGTGTGCCGGAGTACGGTCTGTTCAACGTGCCCTTCCTCCCGCTGACCGTCGCCCCGTTCGTAGACGCCGGTGTGGCGTGGACGGGTAGCACGCGTCCGCGGTTCGGCGGATCGTCGACGTCCGCAAACGACAGCTACCGCACACCGGTGGTGAGCACGGGCATCTCGGCGCGCTTCAACGTCCTCGGCTACGCGATTCTCGAGGCCTACTACGCACACCCGTTCCAACGTCCGGGCAAGGGGTGGGTGTGGGGATTCCAGCTGGTGCCGGGGTGGTGAGTCATGAACGGCCGGTGAAGTACCGAGTACGACTGACGTAGCGAGTACCCAGACTCTCGCCACTGCTCCCACGAATGCACAGCGCGTCCCTCGCTCGGGACGCGCTGTTGTTTTTTGAGAGCCGTCCGGGTCGAGATAGCGAGGCGCATTCCGGGAGCCTCGGACTGGTACTTGGGTACTGCAGCGGTAGTTCACCACCCATACAGCGCCTTGTACACCGCGCGATTTCGGATCACCGCCCTCACATAATCCCTCGTCTCGACGAACGGGATCCACTCGGTGAACTGCTCGGGGTCACTCGCGCCCGGACGGCGCGACCAGCGGGTCACCCGCGAGGCACCAGCATTGTAGGCGGCGAGCGCGCGCGTGGGATCGCCAGCGCCGCGCAGGCTCGACGCGAGGTGACGCGTGCCGAGCTGCATGCTCACGTCCGGGTCGAACAGCAGGACGGGGTTCCACACGGGATAGCCTCGCCCCGAGGCGATCGAGGCGCCCACCGACGGCATGAGCTGCATCAGTCCGCGCGCGCCAACCGGCGACACGGCATCTGGATTCCACGTCGACTCCTGCCGGATGAGTCCCGCGACGAGCGCGGGGTCGAGGCCCATCGCGCGCGCGTTCTCGAGCAGCGCGTCGGCGTGCAGCACGGGGTAGGCGGCGCGGACGAGGGCGCGCGACGTCGGGCCGTTGCGATCGACCGTGCGCACGGCGAGCCGCAGTCCGCGCTCCGGGTAACCAACGTCGATCAACGTCTGCGCGATCGTCGCCGCTTCGGCGGCGTTGCGGTCGCCGTGCTCGAACAGCGCGTCCACCTCGAACTTCGCCTCGACGTCCATGCCAAGGAGCCGCAGCGCACGGATCCGTCGCGCGGCCGAGTCCACGGCGGCGATGCGTGGCGCCGAGTCGGCGCCCGCGGGCGGCGTCCAGGTGACGCCGCCCAACCGCCGGCGGCTCAACACGCCGTAGTAGCTCAGCGGGGCGTCGGCCGCGATCGCGCGCCAGCGTGCCGTAGCGTCGGGGCGCCGGCCCGCGCGCTCGAGCGCGCGGGCCGCCCAGTAGCGCCCCGGCAGCGCTTCCGCGTCACCGGCATGCAGCGCGGCGAGCGAATCGAACGCCGAGGCGGCGCGGTTTGGATCGACGGCGAACGCCAGCAGTCCGGCGCGGAAACGCGCGAGCGGTGCCCGCTCCTCGCGCGGATAGCGCCGCACGAGCTCACCGAGGCTACGCACCGCGCCGGCAAGGTCGCCGTCGTCGACCTGGAGGTCGGCGAGCAGGAGCAAGGCGGCTGCCCCCGCCGACTCGACGTCGCCGAACCGGGAGACGACGGCGCGCAGCGCCGTGCGCGCGGCGGCGCCGCTTCCCGACTGCAGCAGCAGGCGCGCTCGCTGAAACGCCGCGACCGCCGCGAGATCTCCCTCGCCGCTCGCCACCTGCTCGTACTGCCGGATCGCGTCTGCCCGACGTCCGCCGCGTGCGAGGGCGCCGGCGTAGGCGATGCGATCGGCGGGTGCGAGTGGGGCCGCGGCCGTCGCCGCCGCGAACTGGAATCCAGTGATGGCCCGCGCCGCCACGCCCGCCGTTGCTGCCGCGCGCGCGACCGCCAGCTCCTGATCGCGGGTCAGCGTCGTGCGAAGCGTCTCCAGCACGTCGAGTGCGACGCGCGCGTCCGCCACCGGCGGGGTGCGCGCCAGATATGCGGCCACGCGGCTGGCCACCGCCGCGCGGCTCGCATCGTCGCGCGCTGCCAGCGCCTCGACGCGCAACGCCGCCGGCTCCGCGCCCACGCTGCGGTAGCTGCGCGCGGCACCAGCGAAATCTCCCGCGCGCTCACGTGCCTGCGCGTCCGTCCACCCGATCCGCGTTCGTGCTGGTGCCGTCGTCACTCGCGCGAGCAGCTCGCCGCGGCGCGCGCTGTCCGCCGTCACGCCGGCGGCGCGCAACCGCAGCCACTCCGCCGCATCGGGGAGTCGTGCCGCGGCTGCCGCGTACCCGGCGGCCGCGCTGTCACTCGCGTTCGCGCGATCGTGCGCGCGGGCGAGCAGCACCTGCCGCACGGCGCGTTGGGCGTCCGTGCGCGCAGCACGGAGCGCCAGTCGTGCGTCGTCGGCCGCCGCTGCGTTCCGCTCCAGCGCCGCGCGCGCCAGCAGCTCGCGCCCCTCTCCTTCCAGCTCTGCGTCGAGCCACGGTGCGTCGCGCAGGATGCGTTCGACCTCGCTCCACCCCTTCCATGCGGCGGCGGCTCGCGCGCCCACCAGCCGCAGGGCCGGGCTCGCCGTTGCCGGCGCACGCAACGACGGCGCGACGAGCAGCGTCGCACGCCACGGTCGGCCGGCTCGCACCAGCGAGTCGGCGCGCACGGCCAGGGGATCTGCGGAGAGCGCGGCTCCGATGCCACGCGAGAGATCGACCGGCGCTTCGGCCGCGGCCGCTGACCGCCCATCGGGACTTTGCGCGCAGGCTACCGAAGCCCACGTGCAGAAGAGCGCGACAAGCCAGGTGTGATAGCTCATGCCACGAGCAGGGTCATCCTTCGTGCCACACCACGGATTTGCACGAGCTCGGCCCGCGCCCGTGCGCTGGACACCTCCCTGCACCGCGCGCAGCTTAGCGCGCTCCCTGCCGTGACGATCCGTGACGATCGGTGACGGTCGCGGCTCGGCGCACCGCACCCGCATCTCACATCATGCGCCGATCCGTCCTACTGCTGCTGCTCGCCGCCGCCTGCGCCTCGTCCCAGCCCCGCGCGGACGGCACGCATGCCGGCGGCAGCGTTTCC
>DATFOL010000084.1:0-2786 GCA_035265545.1 Gemmatimonadaceae bacterium
CGAATGGAGCTCTGCTGACCCGGCTCCGGCCGGACGCGCTCGCGCGTCGTGAGAAAGGTGATGACGAAGAACACCACCGCGAGCGCCGAGAAGATGCCCATGGTGATCTTGTAGCCGAGCGCGTCGTTACCCTCGCCGAAGTGCTTGACCATCGGCAGGGCGAGCCCCTGGATGACGAGCTGAGACGCCATCGCGAATACCATTCGGTACGACGACAGGCTCGTGCGCTGCACGACGTCCCCCGTCATCACGCCACTCAACGCGGAGTACGGCAGGTTGTTCGCCGAGTACACCATCATCAGCAGGATGTAGGTGACGTAGGCGTACGCCAGTTTGCCGGATGGGCTCAGGTCGGGCGTCGTGAAGGCGAGGAACCCCATGATCCCGAACGGCACCGCCGTCCAGAGCACCCACGGGCGGAACTTCCCCCAGCGGGTGTTGGTGCGATCGGCGATCACGCCCATCAGCGGATCGAACGCGGCGTCGAAGACGCGGACGACGAGGAAGAGCGTTCCAGCCGCGGCCGCCGTGATACCGAACGTGTCGGTGTAGAAGGCGAGCTGGAAGATGATCATCGTCTGGAAGATGAAGTTGGCAGCGGCGTCGCCGATGCCGTACCCCACCTTCTCGGTGACCGAGAGTCGTTCGTGCGCGGGCCCTACGCGAGTCGTAGCGTCAGCCATTGAGTGAGCTGGCAGAAGAGTTGGAAGGATGCCCGTCCGGCGTGGCGGCGGCTCCGCCTCTCGACCCCTCTCCGATCCCGGCCATCAGTCGGAGTACGGCATTCTCGGTCGCCTCGCGACGCGCGAGCTCGCCGGCTACTCTGCCGTTGCGGAGCACGACGATCCGGTCGGAGAGGCTGATCACCTCGGGGAGCTCGCTCGAGATCACAAGGATCGCCGCGCCTCGCTCCGCCAGCTGTCCGATCAAGGCATGAATCTCCGCCTTGGCCCCGACGTCCACGCCGCGGGTCGGCTCGTCCAGAATGAGAATCTGCGAGCTGGCGGCGAGCCACTTCGCCAGGACGATCTTCTGCTGATTTCCCCCCGAGAGTCCCGCGACGGTCGCGTCGAGGCTGGGTGTGCGCACCCGCAGACGGTCGAAGTACTCGCGAGCGATGCCTCGCTCCCGCGCGCGCCAGATCCAGCGAAAGCGCGAGAGTCGGTCGAGGATCGGCAGCGACGTGTTGTGCAGGCCGCTGGCGGAGAGCACGAGCCCCTGCCGCTTTCGGTCCTCGGGAACGAACCCGATGCCCAGACTGATCGCGTGCGCGGGGCTCCGCACCTCGACGGGCTTCCCGCGCAGCACGATCCGACCACGCGTCGGCCGCTCGATGCCGAACAGCGCCGACGCCACCTCGGATCGGCCCGCGCCCATCAGCCCAGCCAGTCCGACGATCTCGCCGCTGCGGAGTGAGAAGGAGACGTCCTCGAACTTGCCCGGCACCGTCAGCCCCTCGACCCGAAGCACCTCCTCCCCCGCCCCGGTGTCGCCGTGGCGTCCGAAGTACTCGGCGAGCGGGCGGCCGATCATCATCTGCACGAGATCCGACTCGCTGAGCGACGACGTCGGTCTGGTCGCGACGTGACGCCCATCGCGGAGGATCGTGACGGCGTCGCACAGGCGGAAGATCTCCGGCATGCGGTGCGACACGTAGATGCAGGTCACCCCACGCGCCTTGAGCCGCTCGATCAGCGCGAACAGCCGCTCGGCTTCTGCCTGACTGAGGCTGCTCGTCGGCTCGTCGAAGACGATGACGCGCGCCCCCCCGCCCACCGCCGCGGCGATCTGCACCATCTGGCGCTGGCCTATCGCCAGCTTCCCGAACGCGCGGGTCACATCGAGCTGAGTGCCCGTCTCGTCGAGCATCGCTTCGGCGCGGCGCTGCATCTCGGCGCGGTCCACGATCGCACCGCGCGCCGGGAGGTCCGATAGACAGAGATTCTCCGCGACACTCAGGTTGTCGCAGAAGGCGAGCTCCTGGTGCACCATGCCGACGCCTGCTGCGAGCGCGTCGCGCGGGCTGGTGAAATGCACCTCGCGGCCGTGGATGAGGAGACGGCCGCCGTCCGGTTGATGGATCCCGGCGATGATCTTGCCGAGCGTGCTCTTCCCGGCGCCGTTCTCGCCGCAGAGTGCGTGGCACGCGCCCGGTGCGATCTCGAACGAGACGTCGCTGAGCGCCTGCGCGCCCGGGAACCGCTTGCTGACCCCTTCGAACCGGACGGCCGCGTCGCTCACTGCTTGGAGGCAACGGGTGCGACCGCCGGGGCGGTAGACGCGGAGGCGCCCTTCGCCGCTGGCAGCGACAGATACTGCGGCGCCACGTCGGTGAACCCCCACGCCTTCAGCTGCCGCGCCCAGTCGCCGAGGTTGTCCTTGGTCACGCGAACGAGCTCCATCGGCATGATCGGATTCGCCGGCGCTTTGTTGTTCTGGAGCTTGTCGACGATCGTGCGGACACCGACGTCGCCCCACAGATACACCGACTGTGCGAGCAGCACCGGGACCACGCCCTTCTCGACGTAGGGCAGCTGCACGGGAATGGCATCGACGGACGCGACCTTCTGCTTCGCCGGATTGAGCTCGGTCATCAGCGACGTCGCGAACAAAGGCCAGCCGCCGATGAACGCCCAGCCGGTGATCTCTGGATAGGCGTTATTGACACGGATCACTTCGGCCGACGCGTCCTGCGGCGTCTCGATGTGGTTGAACACACCGACGATCTTGATGCCCGGGTGTTTTGCCGCTTCGTCCTTGGCTCCCTGCACGCGCTTCTGAAGGTT
>DATFOL010000085.1:0-6781 GCA_035265545.1 Gemmatimonadaceae bacterium
GACGGCGGACTACGTGCGTGATGACGGCGCGCACTCGACGCGCCGGCTCGAGCCCCATGCGCTCGTGATCAACTCACCGGCCTGGTACCTTCTCGCGCGCGACCTCGATCGCGCCGCGACGCGAACCTTTCGCCTGGATCGTTTCACCGCGATCGCCGCGAACCAGGAGACGTTCAATTCGATGGCGCCTCAGCTCGTGCGCGAGGCGCTCGAGTCGCAGGACGTGGCACTCACGCGACTGTGAGAGTCGCGACATCGCTACGATGCCTCGGCGCGCGGCGCGATCCGCCGCTCGCTCGCGTCAGCGGGCGATGGCTCTCTCCAGAGCGTCGCGCACCAGCGAACTGAATGCGAGCGGCTGGTCGATCCACGGCAGATGCCCCGCGTCCGGCAGCACCTCGAGCCGTAGTCGCGGGAGCCTCGTCGCAGCGTAGCGCCAAAGCGCGGCGCCGGGATCGACGAAGTCCTCCTCCCCGGCGATGGCAGTGACGGGGCCGCGAAAGCGATCGAGGGCCGGCAGGAAGCTTCTCCATACACTGTCGCGTTCCGCCGGGGAGGTGTTCCGCTCGATCGCCTCACCCACGCGGGGGGCGTAGAAGCGCGGCCCACCGCGTAGCTCTCGCCAGCGCTCGGTCCTGGCGAGCATCCGCGCAGCGAACCCGATGCGCCAGTGTGCCGTCCGCTCGCGGTCGGTGTAGCCACTTCGTGTCTACCCGGCCGAGCCCTTCTGTCACGAGCGTCGCGACGCGGCGGGCGTCCTGTCTCGTACCTAGCGCGCGGCGCAGACTCCCCAGCCGGACTGTGTCGGAGGGGGGCACGCCCAGATCGCGGAACGCGTCGTCGGTCGGGCGAACGGGTGCGAACAGCACCATACCACGCACCCGCCGGGGATGCTCGGCGAGGTAGGCATATGCCAGTGCTGCGCCCATCGAGTGTCCGAGCAGGACGAGCCGCTCCTGCCCGAGCTGTTTGCGCAGCCCATCGAGGTCGCGAACCAGGCGCCGGATCGTGATGGTGCTGTCGGGAGCCGGGCTGCGAAGAGATCCACGCTGGTCGTACAGCACGAAATGAAAGCGGTCCGAGAGAGGGCGCACCGCCTCGATCAGCCCACTGTGCTCACCCCCCCATCCCCCGTGGAGAACGACGACCGTGTCGCCGCGTCCGAACTCGATCACATAGTTACGGATCCCGTCGTCGGCCACATAGTCCCACTCCTCACCACGCGACGGAACCGGAGTGACAGTTCCACGCCCGCCTGACGTCGCGCACGCGGCGAGCGTGGAAGCCAGCAGCGTCGCCGCGCGCCAGGCGCGGACCGATGGTTGGAACGCGAATCATGAGCGAATCGAGTTCGAGTTGGCGCTGCCTGCGTGACGACGTCGAGTGCAGCGCACGTTCGACAGACGACGCGCGGCAAAGGTTTGGAATCGATCTGCTCGTGTGCGCAGACGGATCGACGTCGGACGATGTGCGGTGGCTCAGCTATCTATCAGCCACACGAACCCTGGCCGGCAGGCCTCTCGGGGCGTTTCATGACTCCCATCGAACTCGTGGTACTCGACGAGGTAGCCCGCCCGCCGAAGTAGCGGGACGATCCTCCGACTCGTCCTGTCGATCGGCAGGATGTCGTCGTTCGTGCCGTGCGTGATGTAGATCGCCGGCTTGCCCCGCTCCTGCGCGGAGTCGAAGAACCCAGGCGACAACGCGAGGATGCGACCGAAGAGATCGCCGTTCGTAAGTCCGACCGAGAGCGCGTACGATGCGCCATCGGAGAAGCCGGCGATGCGGAGCCGGTCGGGAGCCGTGTTCACCCGGCGATATGCCACGGCGAGCGCTTCATCGATGAACGCGACGTCTCTCGTCAAACGATCGGCGCGGTCCCACGAGATCTCCCTCGAATCCGGCGCGACGAAGGCCATCCCGTGCTCGTCGGCGTACGACTTGAACCGCTGCGATATGCCCGAGCCCGAGCCACCGGCTCCGTGAAGGAGGAGCACCAGAGGCATGGGAGTGTCCTTCCGATACCGCGGCGGGAGATACAGCACACCGTCGCGCCCTCTCCGAATACCGAGCGCGTGCATGCCGGGCTCCAACGACTCTCTGGGAGCGCGATATCGTGACCTCAGGCGTCCGAGCTCCTGGCGGTGCGGTCGCTCGCTCGCGCGGAGTGCACTTCCGAGCAGTGGGCCGGCGAACGACGCGGCCAACCCGCTTCCGAGCGCGCAGAGGACGTCGCGACGACTGGGATGCTGCCCGTTCGACGTGATCATCGATGAGAGTCTAGCGCGAACGGCCGCCGGTGCCAGGGCGCGACCGGGGAAGGACACCTGGACACCGTCGGACATTCGAATCTTCACTGATACTGATTCCGACCCGCCATCACACCACCGTCGACATCGAGCACCGTTCCGGTGATCCACGCGGCGCCGTCGGAAAGCAGGAACGCCATCGCCTCGGCGACGTCGAGCGGCTGGCCGACCCTGCCGATCGGATGGAAGCCGTTGAACCCCTGCAGTGCCGCGTGCACCTGCTCCTTCGGAATGAACCCCTCGTACACCGGCGTCTCCACGACCGCCGGCGCGATGGCGTTCACTCGGATCCCGGCGCCACCGAGCTCCATCGCGAGGTGTTGCGTGAAGGCGTGCAGCCCCGCCTTGGCCATGGAGTAGGCACTGGACGGTGTGGCCTGGATAGCCTGATGCGCCCACATCGAGCCCACGGTGACGATCGAGCCGCCTCCCCTGCGCGTCATGATCCGTGCGACGGCCTGGGTGATGAAGAAGAGCGCACGATTGAGGTCATGATACAGATCGTAGTCCGGCTCGGCATGATCGAGGAACGGCTTCGGGAGGAACACGCCAGCGGCATTGACGAGAAGTGAGACGTCGGCCCAGTCGCGCTCGATGCGGGTGATGAGGGAGCCTCGCGCCCCACCATCGGTGATATCCGCCACGTGGGTGACGACGTCCCCGAATTCGCCGAGCTGCAGCCTGGCGTCGGCGAGCCGATCGGGATCGCGCGCAACGAGCACGACGCTGCCGCCGCGTTGGAGGATCAGCTGCGCGGTCATCCTTCCCATCCCGCTGCTGCCTCCGATGATGAGCGCGCGGCGGCCGGAGAACGCGGTCGAGAGCGAGTGTTGCATTGTCGGATCCTCGGATTGAGGTAGGGTGCTGCCTGACTACCTAGTAGTAGGTAGGTATGCGGGTATGGTGGCGATCACGAACGGGCGCCGAGCGAGAGCAGGAGCCAACGACTCGCGCGCGTGAACCGCGCGGCCGAGCCGTGGGCACGCGCGGCCAGGAGTGCGCCCTCGAGACCGTCGAGGAGTGCGGCCGCAGCGTCTCGAGGGCTTCCCTCGAAGTCGAGCTCCGATGCCCGACGCCCCGCGTCGAGAATCCGAGTGAGCCAGGCTTCGTTGTCGGCATAGAAGCCGCGCACCTGCTCCTGCACCTCGGGCGGAAGCGTCGGGAGATCCGCGGCGAACATCCCGCCGAGGCAGAGCCGTCCGCCCTGCTCGTAGGTCGAACGGAACAGCTCGACGTACGCCGCCAACTTGGCGGAGGCTCCCCCGCCTGCTGCGCCGATGCCTCGCAGTGCGTCGGAGAACCGATCGCGATATCGCGCGACCAGCGCGCGACCGAGGTCTCCCTTGGCGGGAAAGTGATGATGAACGCTCGCCGACCGGATCCCGACGCGCTCGGCGAGATCACGATAGCTGAAGGCGTTGTACCCACGCGTCTGGGCGAGCTCCTGAGCGACGTCGAGGAGCTGATCGGTGGTCCGGGAGGAGTCGTTGGAGGGAGGCACGCTGCCAGTCTACCTACCGATAGATAGGTTGTCAAGGCCGCCGCCTTCTCCGGCGCAGACGCTCGCTTGCCGCGGCACGCGATCCGACCCCACCTTCGGGACATGCCGGGATTCCTCGACCGCCTGGGGCGCCGCGCCCTGCTGCACAACCGCGCCCGCATCGATCGGTTCAAGCTCGCGAGCCGAGCGCACGTGCGCGCGCGACTGCTCGCGGACGAGAGGATCGCCGAGGCGGTGGCGGCACACGCGGCCGAGAACCGGATCTCCGAGCACGACGCATGGCGCACGGTCGAGCACTACGTGCAGGAGATCGTCCCGTTCTTCAATGTCGTCGCCTATTACCAGATCGGATATCGCGTCTCCGGCTGGCTCCTGAACCTGTTCTACAAGGTCTCGGTGGATTTCGCCGAGCCCAAGGCGCGCGAGCGACTGCCACGGGACGCGGTGATCGTGTACGTGATGAACCACCGATCGAACGCCGACTACGTGCTCGTGAGCTATGCGCTCGCCGGGCAGGTCGCGATCTCGTACGCGGTCGGCGAGTGGGCGCGCGCGTTTCCGCTCGAGCACGTGTTCAAGGCATTCGGTTCGTACTTCATACGCCGGCGCTATCGCGAGCCTCTCTACCACACGGTGCTCGAGCGGTACGTGCAGCTCATCACGCGGGAGGGAGTCACTCAGGGAATCTTCGTCGAGGGGGGCCTCACGCGCGACGGGAAGCTCCGTCCTCCCAAGATCGGGCTTCTCGACTACGTGCTCGGCATAGGTCGAGACGAGCCGTACGCGTCGCGCCTCCACATCGTTCCCGTCGCAGTGAACTACGATCGCGTGCTCGAAGATCGATCGCTGCTGCGCGAGCTCGAAAGCAAGGAAGGCCGCCGTCGACCCTCACGAGTCGTGCAGGCCTGGGAGGTCGCCCACTACGTGGGCTGGAACGTGGCACGCCTGGTCACGCGCCAGTGGAAGCGATACGGACGTGCAGCCGTCGTGGTGGGTGCGCCGATCCCGCTCGGCGAGTGGTTCGCCTCCCAACGAGATCTGTTCACGCTCGAGAAGCCGGAGCGGCTGGCGCGAGTTCAGTCGCTGTGTGACGGACTCCTCGAGCGAGTCGGAGCGCTGATTCCGGTGACGCCCGTACCGCTCGCGTGCGCGGCAATCCAGAGCTTCGACGGCGATTTCATACCGCGCGACCGGTTGCTCGAACGAATCGACGAAATGCGCAGCGTGCTGCGAGAGCTCAACGCCGGCGTACTTCGCCAGGATCGCACCGCCGAGGAGCTATTCGACCGCGCGTACAGAATGCTCCGCATGCGGCGAGTCGTCGCACGCACCGGCTCGGGATACCTCGTGCTGCCGAGAGGGCGCCCGTTGGTGAGCTATTACGCGAACAGCATTGCGCATTTGCTGGGCGGCTTCGCAGAATCTGTCCGCGCGCGCGACGCACTGCCGGCAATGGCCGGCCTTTCCCCGCTCGCGACGGAATCGGCAAGTGATCGGCCACGAGCGGTTGCAGACCGTCCATCCGCACGATAGGATGTCCCCCTTCTGGAACGATCGCCCCGCACGAGGTACCCGGTGCGCCGCGGCCGCGAAGCGCACGACCGTCGGATGGAGGATCGGTTGTCGAATCTTACTACTCGTGCGCCTGTCGTCATCGTGACGACTCGTCGGCGAGGCGGGTCGTCTCGTCTGACGTCGAGCTGTGGGTGCGCACGCGCCGTCGTCACCCCGTCTCCCGCCACGTATGCCCCGATGCAGCAGCCGGCGACGACGACGTCGCGCGCGCGCGCTGCTCGCGGAGCGACCGCGCGACGATGAACGGCGACGGCCGCGAGCTCGATCCGCGGACCGACCTCTGTTCCTGACGCCCGTTCACGCGCTCCACGCTGGGCTCTGGCCTGCCCAGCATCCACCACATTCCGGTACACCCCGTATGAAGACAAGACTTCTCATCGCCTTGATGGGGATCTTCCTCCTTTCCGCTCGTGCATCTGCGCAGCAGAAGACCGTCACCGGCAGGGTGACTGACGAAGCGGGCGCTCCCATCGCCAGTGCGTCCGTCGTGATCAGAGGCACGACCACCGGGACGCAGACCAACTCCTCGGGGAACTACACCATCCGCGTCGCACTGGGGCAGGTGCTGCAGTATCGGTACATCGGCACGACGCCGATCGAGCGGACCGTCGGGGCGGAAGACGTGATCAACGTGCAGCTTCGGCGCGTGGCGGCCACGCTGGACGCGGTCGTGACGACGGCACTCGGTCAGACCGCCGCGCAGCGGTCGCTTGGCACCGCTCAGCAGATGGTGAGCGGTCCCGAGATCGCGCAGACGCAGCGGGAGAACTTCGTCAACGCGCTGCAAGGGCGTGTCGCCGGCGTCAACGTCGTCAGCTCGTCGGGCGTTCCGGGCGCCTCGTCGTCCATCACGATCCGCGGCGTCAGCTCGATCAGCAGCAGCAATCAGCCGATCATGATCGTGGACGGTCTGCCGATCGACAACAAGACGCTCAACACCAATGCGCTTCCGTCGGATCGGCCGGGCTCCTCGACGGCGTTCAACAACCGGGGGGTGGACTTCACCAACCGCGCCGCGGACGTCAATCCCGAGGACATCGAGTCGATCACCGTTCTCAAAGGACCGGAAGCCGCCGCACTGTACGGCATCGATGCGGCGAACGGCGCGATCGTGATCACCACCAAGCGCGGCAGGGCTGGTGCGAGAGGCATCGAGTACAGCAACAGCGTGCGCTTCGAGACGGTGCGCTCCTACCCGTCCATCCAGCAGGTGTACGGAATCAGCGGGTTCGCGGGCGTGCGAGCCACCTTGGGCAGCACTACTCCGCTCTACTACGGAAATCCGTACCCTGCCGGCACGCAGTTCTTCGACAACGTCGAGGGCTTCTTCCGCACCGGCGTGTCGCAGAAGCACAACCTCTCCATCAGCGGAGCCGCGTCCGACAACAAGCTGAAT